>JBDTMR010000006.1:0-21629 GCA_039934175.1 Sphingomicrobium sp. | reverse complement strand
CCCATTGCTTCCACGGCGATCCGATCAACCGGCGCTTCTTCGAATCCTGAAGGGCTGCACCGAAGAGCGCGAGCACGAAAACCGCTTCGGAAATGACGAGCCCGGAAGGCGTCGGGTTCACAATGGCGTGGACGATCGCCCAAAGCCCGAACGCCCACATCATCGGGTGCCGAGTAATCCGGAACACGCCTCGCGGTTCGGCTGGAAATTGCGGTGGCCCCTCGAAATGCGGCATTGCCGGATTGCCGCGAAGCGACCCGACGAACAGGATCATGCCGACCCACATCAGAACACTCGACGCGACAATTCCGGCCTCGCCGGCATCCCAGCGAAGCGTCTCCGCTCCGATCGCGCGCGCTGCCATGACCATCCAGATCAGGGTGCCCAGAGAAACGAGCGAATAAACGCCCATGAATCCCTTCTCGCCCAGGACATTGATCATCGGCCGCCGCAACGGATGCGACATCGCAAGGTGCGACCCGACAAAGGCGGCAGCAGCAAGTTCGAGCATGGCCATTGGTGTCATCGGCGATAGGCCTCCGGCAGCGCCTTGCGGTCGAGATCTTTGTATCGATCGCGCAACTTGCTCTGGCGGGTCTCGAGCGGTTGCCGGACGCCGTCGATCCAGACCATTTCGGCCTTGCTCTCCAGTTCGAGCGGATCGCCGGACCAGATTACGACATCACCCGCACGGCCTCGCGACAGGCTGCCGATCTCGCCGCCCATGCCGACGATCTCCGCAGGCCGCGACGTAATCATCGCCAGGGCCTCGCCCCACGACACACCGGTTGCGCCCGGAAGCTTGCTGAGCGCAACGAGGTTGGCGGCATATTGGCGCTGATTGAACAGATAGCGCGTGTCATTGTCGTCGATCATTCCGATCGCGACCTCGACCCCGGCGTTCTTCATGCGGCCCACGTTCGATTGCGTCGCCGCGAGCATTTCGAAGCTTGCCGGCAAATCGTTCACCGCCGAGGCGATGACCGGAATACCCGATGCGGCAAGCTCTCCAGCGACCGTCCACCCTTCCGTCGCACCGACGATGACCAGTTTGAGGCGCGGGAATTCGCGTTTGAGCTTGATGATTTGCAAGATGTCGTTGGCCTGCTCGGCGTGGATGAACAGATATTGCCGGCCCTGGACGACCGGCGCCAACGCCGCCGCGTCGAGCCGCGTCAGCAAGACATCGTCGCGGCGAGTGCCGGACGGGCGCCCCGCAATTTCCTGCGCCTCGCGTAGCGCATTGCGGAACAGCGCATAAGTCGATGTGCGTGCGCCGCCCGCAACACCGGCGCCGCGTTCGCCAAATTCGACGAACTGGAACAAACGCGCCTTGGTGATCGGATCGCGATCCGCGCCCAGGTCCATCATCGCGCCCTGCCCGCCAAAGATGGCGCGGCCGACGTTGGGCGCGACGATTGCCCGGGTCACGCCATCTTCGCGATTGACCGGGATGGTGCTGTTCATCGGGTTGATCGCGGGGGCAACGTCGAGCGCCGCGTTGAACGGACTGCCCGGCGCATTGTCATCCGTCGTTCCTTCGGCCGACAGATCGACTTCGCTTAGCCCGAGCCGGGAAAAGCCGCCGACGATGCCCGGCGTAACCCATTTGCCGCGCGCATCGACGATTTCCGCGCCGCGGGGAATTGCGGTTGCGGCGCCCGCCCCAACGATCTTGCCGTTCTGGATGACGACGACGCCGTTCGGAATCGGCGCCGTCCCATCACCAAGCGCCACCGTTCCGCCGGTAATCGCGACGGTCTGTGCGGCAAGCGGTGACGCTGCGATGGCGACCGCCGATGCAAGCAGAAAAAGCCGCTTCACTTCACGTCTCCTTCGCCCGGTTGGCCAAGTTCGAAATCGCTCACCGGCCGGAGCCGCGGATTGTTGGCGTCATACATCAGCGCACCGTCGATCCAGACCCGTTCGGGTCGCGTGTAAGTGCTGAACGGATCGCCGTTCCACAGAACGACATCGGCCATCTTGCCGACCTTCAGGCTGCCGGTTTTGTCGAGGATGCCGAGCGACTTGGCGGGGTTGTAGCTGAGCCAGCGCCACGCATAGGCATCGCTGACATTGTAACCGGCGCGACGGCCGTCGGCGAGCGCCTTGGACGCCTCCTGGTTAAGCCGTTGGATACCATTGGCGTCGTCCGAATGAACGATGGCGCAGGCACCGGCCTTGTCGACGAACGGTATGTTCTCCTTGATCGCGTCGTAGCTTTCCATCTTGAAGCCGTACCAGTCGGCCCACATTGCCGCGCAGATATCGTTCTCCTTCAGCAGGTCGGCAATCTTGTAAGCCTCGACGGCGTGCTGGAAGCTTCCAATCTTGTAACCCATCTCCTTCGAGAGATCGATCATGTTGGCCATTTCGTCAGCGCGGTAGCAATGGTTGTGGACGAGAATTTCGCCGTTCAGAACGCCGCGAAGCGTGTCCATCGCGAGGTCGCGGCCCGGCATGTCACCGCCCGTCTTCTCATATTTGTCCCATTTCTTTTTATATTCCCAAGCCTTCAGCCACACAGCGCGGGTGACCGCGATATTGCCCATCCGCGTGCCCGGTCCGCCCTTGTTGCCATAGACACGCTTGGGGTTCTCGCCGCAGGCCATTTTCAAACCGTAGGGCGCGCCGGGAAACTTCATGCCCTGCGTCGTACGGGCGGGTACATTTTTCAGTACGACCGAGCGACCGCCGAACAAATTGGCCGAGCCGGGCAGGATCTGGAGCGTCGTGATGCCGCCATTGGCCAGCGCGCGGCTGAATCCGGGATCTTGCGGCCAGACGCTATGTTCGGCCCAGACTTCCGGGCGTGAATTGCCGGTCGCTTCGTTGCCGTCGGACAAGGATTCGACCCCAGGCGATGGATAGTCGCCAAGGTGGCTGTGAACGTCGATAATGCCGGGCGTGACCCATTTCCCCGCCGCATCGATAACGAAGGCGCCTTGCGGGATTGGCGTTTCCGCGCCGCCGACGGCCTGGACGACACCGTTCGCAAGCACGACGGTGCCGTTGTCGATCCGGGCACCTTCACCATCATAGACGGTCGCGCCGCGAATGGCGGTCACCGCACCAGGATAGCGCTGGTAGGTGGAAGGATAAGGATCCTTGTTGATCGGGATCGGCGCGGCCTTCGGCGTTGTTGCCTTGGTTGCGCACCCCGTCAGCAGGAGGGCGGCGAGGACCGCCGCTCCAAGAGTGGTGGTCCTCGCCATCATCACGTCCTTACGCTTTCGCTTCGGGGTGCATACCGGTTGCTTCCGGCTCGCCCAATTCATCCTGGCCGGCGATGCGCGCATTCACGTCATCTCCCAGCGTGTCGAGGTGCATCCACTTCTTGACGAACGGCGACAGCAGCAGGACGAGGACACCGGCGCCGACCGCGACCCAACCGATCTTGTTATAGATGCCAAGCGTCAGATCCTTCGACATTTCGCCGCCTTCGCCGCCGGTCGCTTCACCGATCTTGCCGGCCACGAAATTGCCGACCGCAGTCATGTAGAACCACGCACCCATGATCAGCGATGCCATGAACTTCGGCGCAAGCCGGTTCATCGCGCTGAGGCCGACCGGGGACAGGCAAAGCTCGCCCGTGGTGTGAAGCAGGTAGATCAGGAAGACGAAGATGACCGGGGTCATCGCCTCGGGCCCGACCGAGTTGGCGCCGAGCACGAAAACTAGGAAGCCCGCGCCGACCTGAAGCAAGGCTAAGCCGAACTTGGCCGGGGCCGAGGGTTCCAGACCGCGCTTGCCGAGCATCTGCCAAAGCCCTGCGAACAGCGGCGCCAACAGGATGATGTAGATCGGGTTGATTGATTGGAAGATCGATGCCGGAACGCCGGCACGATCGACGAAGCGATCGGTGTAGAGGTTGAGGCTTCCGCCGGCCTGTTCGAACAGCCCCCAGAACAGCGGGTTCAGCGCAATCAGGAACAGGATCGCGAAGATTCGCTCGCGCGGATGCTTCTCCAGCTTGGTCGCTTGATAAAGAACCCAGCCGAGAAGCCCGACGCCCGAAACGATCAGCAGGCTCTGGATGACGCTTTGGTACTGGACCAGCGCCCACATTACGGCAACCGCGGCCAGCCCCGTGCCGTACAGCGAAATTTCCTTACCACGCGTCAAGGGAGCCGGCGGTTCGCCAGCGCCGAGCAGCACCTTCTTGCCAAGGACGAAGACGATCAGACCCGCGATCATGCCGATTCCGGCAAGACCGAAGCCGTAAGCCCAGCCGATCCGTTCGCCGAGATAGCCGACGAGGATCGTGCCGAGTGCGGCACCGACGTTAATTCCCATGTAGAAGATGGTGTAGGCAGCGTCGCGGCGAAGATCGGTCAGGCGATAAAGCTGTCCGACCATCACCGAGATGTTGGCTTTCAGGAAGCCCGAGCCGACGATGATCAAGGCGAGCGCAAGCCAGAAGACGTTGATCGTCGGATCATTCTGTCCGCCGGCGCCCTCGACCGCCATGAACAAGTGCCCGAACGCCAGTAGGACGCCGCCAAACAGGACAGCCTTGCGTTGTCCGAGATAACGGTCGGCCAGATAGCCGCCCAACACCGGCGTGATGTACACCAAGCTGGTGTAGGCGCCGTAGATGAGGTTCGACTTGCCGTCGGAAAACAGCCACCATTTGGTCAGGTAGAAAATCAGCAATGCGCGCATGCCGTAGTAGGAGAATCGCTCCCACATCTCGGCGAAGAAGAGCATGTAAAGGCCCTTCGGATGGCCGGCGAATTCGGGCTTGCGACTGGCCGCGATATAGCCGCCGATCGCCAGGAAAGCGCCGAGCACGGTGACCGAGATCGCTGCGATCCAGTCGGCCTCCTGCCATTGATTGATGGGAAGCATTACTATTCCTCTCTGACATGTTGCGGCAGTTCGAGGCCGCTCTCTGATATGTTCGCGCACCCTAACGGCGAAATCCGACTTGTGAAGATGGTTGTGACCGGCGGGCTGCCTGCTACTGCAAACCGCATGACGCTTAACGATCGCTCCACACCGCTCTCCCTGCTCGAAACCCGCCGGTCCGGCAGCCCGCGCGAGATGGTCGGTCCAGGACCGTCACAGGCCGAGCTGCGACAGATGCTGGAGATTGCGACGCGCACGCCCGACCACGGCAGGCTGGTGCCGTACCGCTTCGTGACGGTCGCGACGGAGCAGCGCGGCGACCTCGAAGCGCTCTACGCTCGGGCACTGCGAATAGCGGATCCCGATGCCTCGGAGACGAAAGTGGCTAAGTCCGTCGCCAACGCACACGCCGCCCCGACGCTCGTCGTGCTGATTTTCTCACCCCGGTCCGACCACAAGATTCCGCCGTTCGAGCAGGAATTGACCTGCGGCGCGGTCGGCATGAACTTGCTCCATGCCGCGCATGCGCTCGGCTTCGTCGGTGGCTGGATCACCGGCTGGCCGGCCTATGACCCCACGGTAGCGGCGGCATTTTGCGAAAAAAGCGAGCGGATTGCCGGATTTTTCTATTTCGGGCAGCCGGGATCGCCGCTTGTCGAGCGCGACCGACCGTCGCTGGATTCGATCAGCTCGTCCTGGCAGCCGTAAAAAATTGTAACCCGGTTGAAACTTTTCGCGCTTCGCTGTATTATCACACCATGACGCTACGCACCGGCCACGAGAAACCCGTTTATGTTCGCCTCCGTGAAGTGATCGCAGATGCGATCGTCACCGGCCGCTATAACGACGGCGATCCTCTTCCGTCGGTTCGGGCGCTTGCCGCTGACCAAGGCGCCAATCCGCTGACGGTGGCGAAAGCCTATCAGGGGTTTCAGGACGACGGGTTGATTGTTGTGAAGCGCGGTGTCGGCATGTTCGTCGCCATCGGCGCACGGCAAAAACTGACCCAGTCGGGACGCGAAGCCTTCGTCCAACAGGAATGGCCGGCGATCCGCGAACGGATGGACCGACTCGGCATCGACCCCCAGGAACTGCTCTCCCGCGAAACCGCCTAGGCGAGCGCTTCGGCGGGAACCGCGTAAAGCGGCGCCGATCCGATCTCTGCCGACGAAGCAAGCCCGATCGCCTCGGGCACGATGGCGCTAAGAAAATAGGTCGTCGCCGCCCGCTTGGCGTCGTGAAACGGCCCGTCCCCGACAATCCTGGACTGCCGTTCAAGCAGCCAGCCCGCCACCATCACCGCGCACATTGTCAGGAATGGTACACTCCCGGCGAGCCGTTCGTCGGGCTCGGCCGAGCGAAATGTAGCCGCCGCGACCTCCACCGAATCGGCCAGCGCCTGTAAACGAGGATCACTGACCTCGTCGCGAATATCCGCGACCAGCATATCGAAGGCGCCGCAGCCATCCAGTTCAAGCTTGCGCCCGACCAGATCGGCCGCCTGGATGCCGTTCGTTCCTTCGTAGATTGGCGCGATCCGCGCATCGCGCATATATTGCGCAGCGCCGGTCTCCTCGACGAAGCCCATCCCGCCATGAACCTGGACCCCGATGCTCGCGACTTCGCAGCCGATATCGGTCGCCCAAGCCTTGGCCAGTGGCGTGAGGATTTCCGCGCGATTGGCGGCGTCGCGGTCGCCGCGCGTGCCGCGATCGACCTGAGCGAAGGCGTAATAGGTAAGCGATCGCGCCGCCGTCGTCAGTGCGCGCATGCGAAGCAGCATCCGGCGGACATCGGGGTGCTCGGCAATCGCGACCTTGTCGGGCCCGCGGCGACCCTGCTTGCGCTCCAGCGCGTAGGCGACCGCGCGCTGGGTCGCGGCTTCGGAAATGCCGACGCCCTGAAGTGCGACGTTGAGGCGTGCATTGTTCATCATCGTGAACATCGCGCGCATCCCGCCCATTTCGGGTCCGACCAGCCAACCGGTCGCGCCGCCGTCATCGCCATAACTCATCACGCATGTCGGCGAAGCGTGAATACCCATCTTGTGTTCGATCGAGACGCAGCGAACGTCGTTTACTGATCCATCGGGCAGGATTTTCGGAACGAGAAACAGGGAAATACCCTTTGTTCCCGGCGGCGCGCCGGGGGTCCGGGCAAGGACGAGGTGGACGATATTGTCGGCAAGATCATGCTCGCCATAAGTGATGTAAATCTTGGTCCCGCTGATCCGCCAGCTGCCGTCGGCAGTGGGCTCGGCCTTGGTCGTCAACGCACCGACATCGCTGCCTGCTTGCGGCTCGGTCAGGTTCATCGTCGCCGGCCATTCTCCGGTGACGATTTTTGGAAGGTAGCGTTCCTTCAACTCGTCCGACCCATGTTGCTCCAAGGCCTCGATCGCACCGACGCTCAACATCGGGCACAAGGTGAAAGCCAGGTTCGCCCCGTTGAGGCTATCCATCATCGCTGCCGACAGGACATAGGGAAGCCCCTGCCCACCCCAATGTTCGGGCGCCGACAAGGTCATCCAGCCACCCGCGACGTAAGCGTCGTAGGCCGCCTTGAAACCTTCGGGCATGGTGACCCGTCCATTGTCCCAGCGCGCCATTTTCGTATCGCCGACCCGGTTTAGCGGTGCCAGTTCGCCTTCGGCCAGCGCAGCCGCCGCTTCCAGCACGGCATCGACCATGTCGGCATCGTCCATCAGGTCGCCGATGCCGGCAACATGGTCGAGGATGAATTTCTGGTCCTGGATCGGGCAACGAAAGCTCATATGGACATCCCTTGGAATCTGTTGCCGCATGCCATAGCGACGCGCGCATGGCGTTGCCAGTAACCCAGATCCTGCCGTTCGACGATGCAGGGATTGCCGAGGCCTCGCGGCGCATAACGAGCGGCGAGGCCGTCGCGATGCCGACCGAGACGGTTTATGGCCTGGCCGCCGACGCCACCAATGCCGATGCGGTTGCGAAGATCTACGCGGCCAAGGGTCGGCCGAGCTTCAATCCGTTGATCGTCCATGTCGTCGATCTTGCGGGGGCGCGGCTGCTTGGCGAATTCTCCAATAAGGCCTTGGCCCTTGCCCGGGAAAATTGGCCCGGTCCGCTGACGATCGTCGTTCCGGCACTTGCGAAAAACGGCATTGCGGAGCTTGTAACGGCGGGCCTCGACAGCATTGCGCTCCGCGTTCCTGCCCATCCCGCGATGCAAGCGCTGCTTCGCGCCTGCGGCAAGCCACTTGCGGCACCGTCCGCCAACGCAAGCGGGCGGATCAGCCCGACCAGCGCAGCCCATGTCATGCGATCGCTTGGCGGGCGAATTGGCCTCGTTATCGATGGCGGCAAGACGACCCGCGGGATTGAATCGACGATTGTGGCCGCCACCGGTGGGCCGCTTCGACTTCTTCGGCGCGGCCCGGTCGATATTCCCGAAGCGGTCGATGCCGCCGACGGCAAGGTGGAAGCCCCCGGGATGATGGCAAGTCATTATGCGCCCAACAAACCTCTCCGACTGGATGCAACCGAGGCCAAGCCGGGCGAAATCCTCATCGGATATGGCTCGATCAAGGGCGATCTTACTCTTGGCAACGATCCCGTGACCGCCGCGTCGCGCTTGTTCGACCAGATGCACCGCGCCGATGATTCCGAGTGCATCGCCATTGCCGTCGCACCGATTCCGGGCGACGGGCTTGCAGCGGCCATTCGCGATCGGCTCAGGAGATCTGCGGCGCCTCGCTGAGCTGGGTGCCGAATTTTTTCTTCAGTTTCAGCAGCTTGGGCGGGATGGTCGCCAGGCAATAAGGATTACGCTGGCCTTCGCCCGACCAATATTCCTGATGATAATCTTCTGCCGGATACCACTCGCCCATCGGTTCGATGGTGGTCACGATCGGTGCTGACTGATCGGGCTGGGCCCGTTCGATCGCGGCGCGCGCGGCGTCTTTTTGAACTTCGTCCT
This sequence comes from Sphingomicrobium sp., assembly GCA_039934175.1. Taxonomy (GTDB): domain Bacteria; phylum Pseudomonadota; class Alphaproteobacteria; order Sphingomonadales; family Sphingomonadaceae; genus Sphingomicrobium. The sequence goes on along the minus strand of JBDTMR010000006.1, from coordinate 12,821 downwards.
GCGGGAAAACGGCCGAACGATATTGCGTTCCGATGTCGCCGCCCTGCCGGTTGAGCTGGGTGGGATCGTGCGTCGCGAAAAAGATGTCGAGCAGGTCGCCATATCCGATCTCGGCCGGATCGAAGGTGATTCGGATCGCCTCGGCATGACCAGTGTCACCGCCGCAAACCTGCTTGTAGGTGGGATTGACGGTGTCGCCGCCGGTGTAGCCGCTTTCGACCGAATGAACGCCCTTGAGCTGTCCAAACACCGCTTCGGTGCACCAGAAACATCCGCCCGCAAGAACCGCCACTTCATTTGCCATCATCATCTCCATCGCTCGTCGATGGTGGATGTGGCGATGCAGCGGCACGACGACAAGGTACGCGTCGGCTAGCTGTTCTTCTTGATACTTGCCTTCAGGCTTGCAAGTTCGAGCCGCTTGCCGACCCATTCCGCGAGCTCTTCGAAGCGCAGCGGCTGGTCGAAGACAATTCCCGCATGGCCTTCGTTGAACCAGCGAACTTCGCCGCGGAGGGGGCGCAGGCTTTCAACGACGACGACGACCTTTTGCCCGAGGCAATATTCGCCGATCGGTGCGACCTTCATCCCGCCCAGCGAAATATCCTGAACGTCGCAGGTGTAATAGGTCTTGGCGAGCTTGACGCTGGCCTTGCAATTCACTTCGAGACGCGGCGGACGGGCACGAAAACCATGGCGCGGCTTGCGGCCGGCAAGCAGTTCGCCAAGATCGACCGCCTGATTGAATTTTAGGCCGACCATGCCCTCGCGCACCCAAACGACCGAAGACGGGATGACCTGGGACTGAATCTCGACGTCGACCGACTCGCCGACACCCAGCGTCTGGCCAATTTCGGCCATCAACCCTCCAGCCGACATATTGCGCAGTCGTCCCAGCTGCTCGCCGCGTGTGCTCCGGAACTTGACGATACTCAACGTCGCAGGAATGCGATCATCTGAACGACGCTCGGACGGACGTGGAACTGCAGTCGACAACGAAAAGGTCGTGGTTTCAAATGCCACATGGTCGTCACCGAACGACATTGCCGGTTTGCGGCGGATCAACGATTCGAACATCCCCATGGTCTAAATCGACCCTCCTGACGCGGAAACATGGCCTTTTACCCGGGATGCGGTTAATATTATGTTTCATGCGTTTGACCACAGCCGGTTAGGGCATCAGTAAACAAGCGGTGCTGACTTGGCAGGAGGGAAGAAAACGCCGTGATGACGCGCCCGCGTCTTTTGTTGATCGATGACGAGCCGCAACTCGCCGCCTTTGTCGCAAACGCGGCAAAGATGAGCGGGTTCGAGCCGGTGGAAACCGCGCGAAACGAAGACTTCAGAGCCCAATTCGACGAGGAAAAGCCGCGCATGGTCGCGCTGGACCTCGGTATGCCCGGAATGGACGGCGTCGAACTGCTGCGTTTCCTTGCCGACCGCGAATATGACGGCCCGGTGCTAATCATCAGCGGATTCGATCGCCGGGTTCTGGAGAGCGCCTTCCGACTTGGCGGCGCTCTGGGTCTCAATATGGTCGGCCCTTTGGAGAAACCGGCACGTCTCGACGCGTTGGAAGCGATTTTGAAACAGCATCTCAAGAGCCCCGCTGCGTGATTGCTCAGGCCGATCTCGGGCTGCTCGACGGCTTCGAACGCGCGTTAATCAACCATCGCCTGAAAATGGCCTACCAACCCAAGGTCAGCCTGTTGGACGGCTCGCTCAAGCGTGTCGAGGCGTTGGTCCGGTGGACCGACCCCGATATGGGCGCCGTTGCACCCTCGCGCTTCGTCCCGCTGGCCGAAAAGCATGGATTGATCGACGAGCTGACGCAATGGGGTTTGCGAACCACGCTCCGCCAGTGGCTGGATTGGCGCGCCGAGGGCATCGACACCTGCATTGCCTTCAACATCTCGGCCCTATCGCTTCAGCATCTCGATTTTCCCGACCTTGTCGAACGCATGTGCCGCGCGCTGGAGGTTCCAACCGACCGGCTGGTCCTCGAACTGACCGAGGGAGCGACACAGCCGCTGATCAAGTTGATGGACACGCTGACCCGCTTCCGGATCAAGGGGATCGGCCTTGCGATGGACGATTTCGGGGTTGGCTATTCGACGCTGATGCAACTTCGCCAATTGCCGTTTACCGAAATCAAGATCGACCGTTTTTTCGTGTCGGATGCGACGACATCGAAAGACAGCGCGGCGATCGTGGCGTCGATCATCGACCTCGCCCACCGTCTCGACCTGACGGTGACGGCGGAAGGCGTCGAAACGATCGATCAACTGCTGATGATGCGCGACTTGGGGTGCGATGTCGCCCAAGGCTATTTCGTCGGGCGGCCGCTCGACCCCGACAAGCTGGCGTCATGGACGGAAGAATGGGCCGGACGTTGGGCAACTATCAACCACGCCGATCCTAATCGAGATCGAACTTCACCCCCTGCGCCAACGGCAACGCCGATCCATAATTGATCGTGTTGGTAGCGCGCCGCATGTAGGCACGCCAGCTGTCCGAGCCGCTTTCGCGCCCGCCGCCGGTTTCTTTCTCGCCCCCGAATGCGCCGCCAATTTCCGCCCCGGATGATCCGATATTGACGTTCGCGATGCCGCAGTCGGAGCCCGCTGCCGACAGGAAGCGCTCGGCTTCTCTGACGTCGTTGGTGAAGATCGCACTACTAAGCCCCTGAGAAACCGCATTATTCAGCGCAATGGCCTCGTGGAAGTCGCGGTAGCGCAGCACGTACAGCAACGGCGCGAACGTCTCGTGGAGCACCCTTCCCTGTTGATCATCCACTTCGAGAAACGAAGGACGAACATAGATCCCGCCTTCCACCGCTTTCACGATCTCCGCATCGGGATGAACCGCCCGAAGCGCTTCGTATGCCTGGGCATCGATCAACGGTCCGACCAACGTCGCATCGTCGCGCGGATCGCCAACCGGGATGCGGGCGAAAAGCGCCTTTAGGCGCGCCACAAGGGCATCTGCGATACTCTCATGGACGATCAATCGGCGAAGCGTCGTGCAACGCTGGCCCGCCGTTCCTGCCGCACTGAACAGGATGGCGTTTTTGGCCAATGCCAGGTCGGCGCTGGGCGCCACGATCATCGCATTGTTGCCACCCAGTTCGAGCAGGCTGCGCCCGAACCGCGCCGCAACTAGAGGACCAACCTCGCGTCCCATGCGCGTCGATCCGGTCGCGGAAACCAGTGCGATGCGGTCATCTTCGACGAGCATTTGGCCGACCGCGCGATCGCCCTGCAGGCATTGCACCAAGCCAGCAGGTGCATCGCCGAATTTACCGATCGCGCGGGACATGATCGCCATCACTGAGGCCGCGGTCAGCGGGGTCTTTTCGCTGGGCTTCCAAATCACCGGGTCGCCGCAAACCAAGGCGAGCGCTGCGTTCCACGCCCAGACCGCAACCGGGAAATTGAATGCGCTGATGATCGCCACCGGACCGAGCGGATGCCATTGCTCCATCATCCGGTGGTCAGGGCGCTCGCTGGCGATGGTCAAACCGTATAGTTGGCGCGACAGGCCGACCGCAAAGTCGCAAATGTCGATCATTTCCTGAACTTCACCGAGCCCTTCGGAAAGGATCTTGCCAGCTTCGAGGGTGACTAGCCGGGCCAGACGTTGCTTCTCAGCGCGCAATTCCTCGCCAAGAAGGCGAACGAGTTCTCCTCGTCTCGGCGCCGGAATCGTGCGCCAGATCTGAAAAGCCGCCTCGGCAGATGCACATGCAAAATCCACTCGGTCGGCGCGCGCCTGGGCGACGCGTCCAATCTCCATCCCGTCGATCGGAGAGTAAGATAGAAGGTCGCCACTGGAAGGAACACCAAGTGACTGCAAAATGTTGGCAGCTTCCTGTGCAGGGCTCAGCATGACAGCGACCTTGCTTTCGCCATCGCCGCGATCCCCGCGTCAATAGTTGCGTCCTTTTTCGCGAAACAAATCCGGATGAGATGAGTCGGCGGGTCAACGTCCGCGAATGGCGACAGCGGAACGACCGCGACGCCGGCTTGTTCGACCGCCAGCTTCGCGAATGGCTCATCATCCATCGCAATCCCCGATGCCGCAAGATCGACGATCTGGAAGTAGGTCGCCGCGCTCGGCAAGACGACGAACCCGGCATCGGAAAGGCCCTCCGCCATACGGTCGCGTGCCCGTGCGAAACGCTGCCGCATCGGCATAAGCCACGCGTCGCCGTTATCGAGTCCGAAAGCGCAAGCTGCCTGCAAATTCGGCGCCGAAGCGAAGGTCAGGAACTGGTGCGCGCGCGCCGCCAGTGTCGCCATCTCCGGCGCGGCAGCAATCCAACCGATTTTCCACCCGGTCAGCGAAAAGATTTTCCCGGCCGATCCGCATTTGATGGTTCGCTCCGCCATCCCCGGCAACGAAGCTATGGTGACGAACGACTGACCGTCCATCAACAGATGTTCCCACACCTCGTCGCTGATCACGACAAGGTCATGGTCGCGCGCAACGCTTGCAACCGCCTCGAGTTCGTCAGCGTCGAACAGCCGCCCGGTCGGGTTATGCGGATTGTTCAGAATGATCGCACGTGTCGCCGGGCCGACCGCCGCCACCAGTGTATCGCGTTCGATCCTCCAGTCAGGCGCACGAAGCTCCACCTCGCGCACCGTCCCGCCTGCGCGGCGGATCAGCGGGGCGTAAGCATCATAGGCCGGAGTCATCACGATCGCCTCGTCACCCGGATTGACGGTCGCGAAAATGGCGGCTGCGAGCGCTTCGGTAGCGCCCGATGTAACGCAAATGCCATCGGCGCCGAATGACGTCCCATGATGACGATTGTAATGGGCCGCAACGGCGTTGCGCAGCGCGGGCAGGCCCCGCGACGGAGCATATTGATTGCTTCCGTCGCGCAGCGCGCGCGCCGCCACGTCGAGGATTTCGTCGGGCCAGCCGAAATCGGGAAATCCCTGGCCAAGGTTGACCGCACCATAGTTCGCAGCGGCCAGACTCATCCGCTCGAACACGCTGGTCGCCATATTCTCGTAAAGCGGATTCATCGTGCCTGTTCTCCCGTCCTGCGCGGATGGCTAGAGCGGCGAACCGGCAAGGGCAAGCCGCGCTTGGCGCATCGTCCGATGCAGCCTAAGCCTAAGCGGATGAGCGAGCGCACTTCCTCTCCCCTCGACGGCCTCAGGGTTCTCGAATTCGCCGGATTGGGACCCGCGCCACATTGCGCAATGCTCCTCGCCGACCTCGGTGCCGACATCGTTAGGATCGAGCGCGCAGGCGCATTCGGCCCGGCCAATCCGGTGATCGAACGCGGCCGTTCGACCCTGACGCTCGATCTTGCCGACCCTGACGACCATGCGCTGGCGCTGGCAGCGACAGACAAGGCCGACGTCCTGATCGAATCCTTCCGCCCGGGCGTGATGGAGAGGCTCGGCCTTGGCCCTGAGGTCGCCTGTAAGCGCAACTCAAGGCTAGTCTATGGCCGCCTGACGGGGTGGGGCCAGGACGGTCCACTCGCAAAGTCTGCCGGGCATGATATCACCTATCTCGCGGTGACCGGTGCCCTCGCCGCGCTCGGCAAGTCCGGCGACCCGCCGCCGCCGCCGCTTAACCTGGTCGGCGATTACGGCGGCGGCTCGCTCTATCTCGCCGTCGGAATCCTCGCGGCGCTGGTCGAACGGCAGACTAGCGGACGCGGCCAAGTGATCGACGCCGCGATCGTTGATGGCGTGACATCGATGATGTCGATCTTCTCGGGCCAGGAGCCGAAAGGGTCGCTGCCTTATGCCCGAGACCATAGTGTGCTTGGCGGCGCGGCACCTTTCTATCGCTGTTATGCCTGCGCCGATGGTCGTTACGTCGCGTTGGGGGCGATCGAGGAGAAGTTCTGGTCGGCATTCCTGGCGGGAATCGGAATGACTCCGGCGGCATTCGGCCCACGCTTCGACCCGGCCAACTGGCCGGCGCAGTCGCGTCAGCTGGAAGGCGTCTTCATGAGCCGTACCGCCGCCGATTGGGGCGCGCTTTACGCGGGTTCCGACGCGTGCCTGACGCCGCTCGTCACGCTGGACGAAGCGCCCGCTCATCCACAGGTCGCGGCACGGCGCTCCTATGTCGAGCAAGACGGGCGATTGCAGCCCGCACCGGCCCCTAGATTTTCGCGCACTCCCGGCAAAATTCGACCATCGAACGGTCAGGGGCGCGCCGCCATTGCCAGGTGGATCGACGACGCATGAAACAGCGGTGTGCGTTGTGCCTACTTGGCCTTAGGGTGGAATTCTGATGCGCGATTCCTTTGGGCGACGGATCGATTATTTGCGGCTTTCGCTTACCGATCGCTGCGACCTGCGCTGCACTTACTGCATGGCCGAGCGACCCATTTTCCTGCCGCGGGCCGATTTGCTGACGATCGACGAACTCGATCGCGTCGCCGACTCGTTTATCCGCCTCGGCGTGCGCAAGCTTCGCCTGACCGGTGGCGAACCACTCGTCCGAAAGGGCGCGATCGATCTCGTTCAGTCGCTATCCCGACACTTGAAGTCGGGCTCGCTAGACGAACTGACGCTGACCACGAACGGCAGCCAGCTCGCGCAATTTGCCGATGCGCTTGCCGGTGCGGGCATCGCCCGGATCAATGTCAGCCTCGACCATCTCGATCCAGAACGCTTCGCAGCGATCACGCGTGGCGGAGTGCTTCGACGAACGTTGGGGGGGATCGAGGCGGCGCTGACCGCGGGGATCAAGGTCAAGATCAACACCGTTGTTCTGGGCAACGACAATCTTGACCATATTCCTGACCTTATTGCGTGGGCTCATGGGAAGCACATGCCGGTCACGCTGATCGAAGTCATGCCGGTCGGCGATATCGGTGCAGACCGGCTGGCGCAGCATGTCCCAATGCCGGTCGCGCGCGCGGCCATCGAGGCGCGCTGGCCGCTTGCCGACGTCGCGCTGCGCACCGGTGGCCCAGCCCGTTACGCCCGAACGGCGGCAGGCGGCATCGTCGGCTTCATCACGCCGCTGACCGCCAATTTCTGCGAAGGGTGCAACCGCGTTCGGGTTAGCGCAGATGGCCGACTACACGCCTGTCTGGGTCATGAAACCGCAGTCGACCTCAAGCCCGCGCTGCGCTCCACGAAGGACGATGACATGCTCGAACGACAAGTCGCGCACCTGTTGGCGATCAAGCCTGCACGCCACAATTTCGAGATTGGCGGCAACGCCGCAGCCGCGGTTCGTCGCGCAATGTCGGTGACCGGCGGATGAGGGCGCCCGATCCGCTCGACGTCAAACGGCACCGTCTCTCGACCCGCTTGTGGCATTGGACCAACGTCGTTGCCTTCTTCTGCATGGTGATGAGCGGGTTGATGATCTTCAACGCCCATCCGCGGCTCTACTGGGGTAAATATGGCGCGAATTTCGATCACGCCTGGCTTGAAATCAAAGGTGCCAATGGCGTGGGAATGCTTCGTGTCGGCGACCTCAAGGTAGAAACGACCGGTGTCCTTGGTGCCTGGAAGGACAGCGCGGGCGCGATCCGTTATAATGCCTTTCCCGGCTGGGCGACGATCCCGTCGAGCTACAATCTTTCAGATGCCCGCCTGTGGCATTTGTTCTTCGCCTGGGTGCTCGCGCTCGGACTTCTATTCTATCTCGTCCGGAGCTTCTGGAATCGCCACGCCCAGCGCGACCTGGCGCCGACTCGCGAGGAATTGAAGCCCGCCCACCTGTGGCAGGACGTCAAAGACCATGCCCGGCTGCGTTTTCCGACCGGCGAAGCGGCAGCGCGCTACAATATCCTCCAGAAGCTTGCTTACGGATCGGTGCTGTTCGTCATGCTGCCCTTGATGATCCTGACCGGCCTTTGCCTGTCGCCGGGGACCAATGCCTGGGCGGGTTGGCTGGTCGAACTGTTCGGAGGGCGCCAATCGGCCCGGTCGATTCACTTCATCGTGATGTGGGGTCTGCTCGGTTTCTTCCTGGTCCATATCGCGATGGTGGTTCTGGCCGGCCCGATCAACGAGATCCGGTCGATGATCACCGGGCGGTATCGAATCAGGCCCGATCCACGGTCCAAACCGGCGCCTCATCCGACCGACAACAAGGACGAAGCCCATGCTGCTTCCTGAAACGGACCGCCGAACCTTGCTCGTCGGCGGCACCGCCGGCCTGCTGCTGGCGGGCTGCGACAAGATCAACCAATCGCCGACCGCGCGCTCGATCTTCTCCCTTGCAGAAGACGCCAACTATCGCAGCCAACGGCTGATCGGACGCAACGCGCTAGCGACCGAATATGACGAAAAGCATTTGTCGCCGGTTTTCCGTCCCAACGGATCGAGAATGCCGGATTCGCCCGACTATCAACGTCACTTGGCGAGCGGGTTCTCGGCATGGTCATTGGCCGTCGATGGCCTGGTCGAACGGCCGCTTCGATTGACGATGGATGCGTTGCTAAAGTTGCCCCAGCGCACCCAGATCACCCGTCACGATTGCGTGGAAGGGTGGAGTGCGATCGGCAAGTGGACCGGTCCACGCCTTGCCTCGCTCCTCGATCTGGCTCGACTGAAGCAGCAAGCCCGATTCATCGTGTTTCATTGTGCCGACGTCGAAGGTGGGCGGCCCTATTACGAATCGGTTGACTTGGTTGACGCGTTTCACCCGCAGACGATCCTGGCGCATCGCCTCAACGGTCAACCGCTCCCGGTGCAGAACGGCGCGCCGATCCGGCTGCGCGTCGAACGGCAGCTTGGCTACAAACAGGCCAAGTTCGTCATGCGGATCGAGGCGCGCGAACGGCTCGACGACTTGTTCGGCGGCAAAGGCGGGATGTGGGAAGATCGCGCCAATTACCAATGGTATGCCGGAATATAAGCGCCCGACCGCTTCCACAACCGCGGATTCCATGACCGTAAGCGCGATTGCGCGGATCGATCGCAGACCCCGCTCGAAAAATCGCGTGAAGCCATGGTAGGCGGGCGGAGCGGCACAGGCTATGGCCACCGGCGATGAGTGAAATCGATACCCAAGTTTTCCGCGCCGCCCTCGGCAGTTTCGTTACCGGCGTGACCATTGTCACGGCCCGCGACCCCGACGGTCGCCCCATCGGACTCACCGTGAACAGCTTCAACAGCGTGTCGCTCGATCCGCCGTTGGTGCTGTGGAGCCTCGCGCTGAAGAGCGCCAGCCTACCCGCCTTCCGGGAAGCCAGGGGCTGGGCAGTCCATGTGCTTGCTGCAGGGCAGGAGGAAATGTCGGCGCGCTTCGCGCGAACCGGTAACGACAAGTTCGACGACCTGCCTTTGCCTGATGGCCCGGAAGGCGCGCCTGCCCTCCCCGATTACGCCGCGCGTTTCGGCTGCGAAGCGACATTCGAGTATGAAGGCGGCGATCACGCCATTTTCGTCGGGCACGTCATTGATCTCCAGAAACGGGACGCGGATCCGCTGGTCTATCACGGCGGCCGCTACAGCCGGGTCGCCACTACCCTGGTCGAGGGCGCGCAGGAGGAACTGGCATTAACGGATCTCGGTCGAACCCTGATCACCAATCTGCTCTCACAGCTCGAAAATGGCGCTGCGCTCGGCGGAGACGATCGACGCCTTCTTGGTCGCCTTGCGGAAGCGATCACGACCTAGAAATACTGCCTGCGGGGTGCTGCCGCCGCAACCGATCATCATGCGATCGGTGCAATGCCCGACCTTACCCGCACCGCCGCATCCGAAAACAAGACCGCGTGATGGTCGCGTCCGGCGCCATTGCGCCGGGCGGCAGCCTGCCGGTCATTATTAGCGGCGGCGGACTGTCCTGCTGTCACCCCGGCATGTATGACCTTTCCGCGATCGTCGAGGTCCTTCGACAATTGCGCGGCGACGCGAGCGCCGGTCGCGAATGCTTCCCTGGCCCTGGTGCATGGTAATGGGGAAAAATTGTCGAGCCAGGCTACGATCACCTTCGGCGATTCCAGTCGCCTTGGAACGCATTGAGGATTCAGGAGAGACTATGGCCAACGCATATATCGTCGACGCCCTGAGGACGGCTGGGGGTCGCCGCGGCGGTGCGCTTCGCGAGTGGCACCCGGCGGACCTTGGCGCCAAGGTGCTGGACGCCCTCGTCTCCGGGTGCGGGATCGACCCGGCCGCAATCGAGGATGTCATCGTGGGGTGCGTCAGCCAGGTCGGCGAACAGAGCTTTCACGTCGGACGAAACCTGGTGTTGGCGTCGAGCCTTCCCGACAGTGTCCCAGCCGTCACAATCGACCGACAGTGCGGAAGCTCGCAGCAGGCCATTCACTTTGCAGCGCAGGCAGTGATGAGCGGAACGCAAGATGTCGTCATCGCGGCGGGCGTGGAGAGCATGACCCGCGTACCGATGGGGACACCGGTCATTCTTCCGATGAAGGCAGGTATCGGCACTGGTCCGTGGCCAAAATCGATTCAGGATCGCTATGGCGTAAAGGAATTCAGCCAGTTCACCGGTGCCGAAATGATCGCGCAGCGTTACGGTTTCACGCGCGACGAGCTCGATGAATTTGCCCTGCAAAGCCACCGCAAGGCAGCCAGCGCAACCGACGCAGGGGCATTCGACCGTGAACTGGTCGTCGTCGATGGCCTGAACAAGGCCGGAGAAACCATTCGCCACGACAAGGACGAGGGAATTCGCCGCGACGCTTCGCTCGAAGGCCTGGGCGAATTGCAGACCCTGGTCCCTGCCGGGGTCATAACGGCCGGAAACGCAAGTCAGATTTGCGATGCCGCATCCGGCGTCCTGGTGGTCTCTGAAAAAGCGCTGAGCGATCACGGACTGACGCCGATCGGCAGGATCGATCATCTTGCTCTGACCGCCGGTGATCCTGTCATCATGCTGATGGAGCCGATCCCGGCAACGCTCCGGGCGCTGGATCGATCGGGCCGAGGCCTATCGGATATCGACCTGTTCGAGGTCAACGAGGCCTTTGCTCCAGTGCCCTTGGCGTGGCTGAAAGAAATCGGCGCTGATCCGGCACGACTGAACGTCAATGGGGGTGCGATTGCCCTTGGTCATCCGCTCGGCGCCAGCGGCACCAAATTGATGGCGACGTTGATTCACGCCCTTCGGGCTCGCGGCCAGCGATTTGGTCTTCAGACCATGTGCGAAGGAGGCGGGATCGCCAACGCGACCATCGTCGAGGCGCTTTGATGGCGATCGATGCCCCGATCGTCTGCCCCGGACACGCCGGGGCGCAGGCGAAATGGCGGACGACGAGAATAATCTGCCGAACTGTGCGGATAAACGGCAGGCCAACAGCCGATTATCCTGCCATATTCCGCTCGAGAAAAAGCGCGACGGAATTGCAGTCACGGTCGCTCCAGCGGAGTGACCAACCTGCGCGAATAGTGACGGAGCGCAAAACGGCTCTCCGGTAACAAGCTAACGTCTGGCTGGGGCGGCAGGATTCGAACCTGCGAATGCCGATACCAAAAACCGGTGCCTTACCACTTGGCGACGCCCCAGCAGGCGTCCCGTCATCCTGGAGGGGATGCGGCGGAGCGCGGCTTATAGCGTGTGATGGCGACGTGAAAAGGGGGTCAGGCGCGTTTGCGTGCGATATCGCTGTCGCTTCGGCGCCGTTCGAAATCCCCGGAGGGGACCGGGCGACCGAACAGGAAGCCCTGAAGCTGGTCGCAACCCATCGACCGCATGACCTCGGCCTGCTGATCGGTCTCGACACCTTCGGCCGTCGTTTCCATTTCCAGGCCCTTGGCGAGTGCGATAATGGCGCTGACGATCGCCAGACAATCGCGCTTTCCTTCCGCCGCGCCGCGAACAAACACTTGCTCGATCTTGATCTTCGAAAATTGGGCTCGAGTCAGATAGCCGAACGAAGAATAGCCCTTGCCGAAATCGTCGAGCACCAGCTTCACGCCAAGGGCACGAAGCCGCTCGAGCGATGCAATCGTCGCAACATCATCGCCAAGGAAGATCGATTCGGTCACTTCCAGTTCGAGCCGGTCTGGCGACAGACCGGTCGCAGCCAAGGCGCCAAGCACCGTCTCGGCCAGTCCGCTACCCGACAGTTGCGCAGCGCTGATGTTGACCGCAATACGGACCGACGGATCCCAGTTACGCGCCTCTGCGCAGGCCTGCCGTATTACCCAGTCGCCAATCTGGTGGATCAGGCCAGCGTCTTCGATGATCGGGATGAACTGGTCCGGTGGAATTGCGCCGCGTAGCGGATGATTCCAGCGCAGCAGCGCCTCGCGGCCAACCAGCCAGCCTGATGTCGCATCGATGATCGGTTGATAGCTTAGCGAAAGTGCATCCGTGCTCAGTGCCTCGCGAACATCGTTTTCAAGCAATCGGCTGTTCTCGGCCCGCTCGTACATTTCTGGGCGGAACAACGCATAGCCGCCGCGACCATCTTCCTTGGCCTGATAGAGCGCGAGATCGGCGTTGCGCATGAGCGTTTCTTCGACCTGCCCGTCCCGGCCGCCGCGTGCGATCCCGATGGTCGCACCAATGTGGATACGCGCAGCGCCGATGACGAAAATACGCGACAGGTCGGCGACGATCGCGCTCGCGACCTTGCCCAGTCGTTCTTCGGACTGATCGCCATAAAGTACGACTGCAAATTCATCACCGCCCAAACGCCCGACGTGAGTCCCCTCACCGACAGAAAGCTCCAATCGTTTGGCGACGGCACAAAGCAGCTGATCGCCAATCGCATGGCCCAGCGTGTCGTTGACGAGTTTGAACTTGTCGAGATCGACGAGAAGCAGCGAACAGAGCTGCTGGCCGTCGAGCTGGTTGAACAGCGCCTCTTCGATATGTTCGCGAACCAGCAGGCGATTGGCGAG
>JBDTMR010000005.1:0-22139 GCA_039934175.1 Sphingomicrobium sp. | reverse complement strand
GTCCTGTCGGCCGGCTATCGCTCCAGCTCGTACATGACGATCTTCAATGGGGAAGATTACACCCCGGCGACGGTTGAAAAGCGCCTCGACGACAAGGTCGACGGTTATTGGACCTTCGACGTCGGCGCCGGCTACAGCCATGGCCGCGACGGCAAGCTGAGGATCGAAGGCTACATCAACAATCTGACCGACGCGGTGCATGAATCGGCGATCATCATCACCCAGTTCGACAACACCCGCTTCTTTACCCGCCCACGGACTTACGGCGCGCGCATCCGCATCAAGATGTAAGCGTTGAACCTAGATCCGCCGGTGCCATTCCCTATCCCGGCACCGGCGGATCATGGTGGAGAAGAATCATGCCCCGTATTGCGTCATTCCTGCTAACGGCCTCGCTCGTTGCGACGCCGGCCATCCCGCAAACCTCCGTCGAGCCCGACCGCGCTCCACCAGGGTATACCAAGGTGTTCGCCGACGAGTTCAACGGGACGACCATCGATACCGCAAAATGGGCGTATGATACCCACCGCAACGCGCAGGGCTGGTACAATCAGGAAAAGCAATATTACGCTGCTGGCCGCATGGAAAATGCGCGGGTCGAGAACGGCCACCTGGTCATTGAGGCGCGTAGCGAGAAACTCGACAAGGCCCGTTTCCCCGACTTCGGCGGGCAGCGATATACATCGACCAGGCTATTCACCAAGGGCAGGGCCAGCTGGACCTACGGCTTCTATGAAATCCGCGCGAAGATTCCGTGCGGACGGGGTACTTGGCCCGCGATCTGGATGCTTCCCGAAGACCCTGATGTGAAATGGCCCGACGGCGGCGAGATAGACATCATGGAGCATGTCGGTTTCGATCCGACGGTCATCCACCAGACGCTGATCACCCGCGCCTTCAATTACGATAGCGGTGTGCAGCAGACCAAGTCGTTCAAGGTCGCCGACGCCTGCACCGCTTTCCATCGCTATCAATTGCTGTGGACCGACAAGTTCATCGTCATGGGGGTCGATGACGAGCCGAGGTTCATGCTCAAAAATGTCCGCAACGATCGAGATCGCTGGCCCTTCGACAAGCCGATGCACCTGCTCCTCAACATCGCCGTCGGCGGGACGTGGGGTGGTCAGAAGGGCGTTGATCCGAACGTCTTCCCGGCCAGGATGGAGGTCGACTACGTGCGTGTCTATCAACTGAATCCGGGGAAGAAAAAGTGATCGCACGCTGGTTCTTCGTGATGTCTGCGATGCTTTTCGCGAGCTGCGCTTCGCTGCCTGCCGAACCGACGGCCGATGTGCGCTCAACCGCACCGCGCCACGACGTCCAAAGCCACGCAGCGGCCATTGTCGCGCGCATGTCGCTCGAACACAAAATCTCCCAACTGGTGATGCCGGATATTTCGACGATCACCCCGGATGATGTCGCCACCTACCGTTTCGGCACGATCCTCAACGGCGGCAACAGCGGACCCGGCAACAACGACAAGGCGCCCGCGCCCGAATGGCTGACGCTTGCCGACGCGATGTGGGACGAGTCGATGCGTCCGCTGGCCGATGGAGAGCCTGTGGTCCCGATGCTGTGGGCAACCGATGCCGTGCACGGCCACAACAACATTCCCGGTGCGACGATCTTCCCGCATAATGTCGGGCTTGGTGCCACGCATGATCCGGCACTGGTTCGCCGGATCGGCGAAGCGACTGCGGCGGAAATTGCGGTGACCGGAATCGACTGGACGTTCGCGCCGACGATTGCGGTCGCGACCGATACCCGCTGGGGCCGGGCTTACGAAAGCTATGGTCAGGATCCGGCGATGGTTGCGTCGCTGGGCACGGCAATGGTCGAAGGCCTGCAGGGCCAACAAGACGCGTCCGACTTCCTCGATGACCGCCACGTCATTGCGACGATCAAGCATTTCTTCGGTGATGGCGGAACCGGCGGCAAGGACCAGGGCGACACCGTCGGATCGCTGCCCGCGCTCGAAGCGATTCATGCCGCACCATACGTACCGGCGATCGCGGCCGGCGCGCAAAGCGTGATGGCGTCATTCTCCAGCATCAATGGCGTCAAGATGCATGGCAATCGCGACCTGCTGACCGACCTCCTGCGCAAGCGGATGGGCTTCAACGGCGTGGTCGTCGGCGACTGGAACGGCCACGGCCAGATCCCTGGTTGCACCAACACCAATTGCCCCCAAGCGCTGCTTGCCGGGCTCGACATCTACATGGTGCCCGAAGACTGGAGGGCGCTGCACGCTACCCTGGTCGAACAGGCCCGCGAGGGCACGATTCCGATGGCACGCATCGACGAGGCGGCAACGCGTGTTGTCGCAATGAAGCTTCGGGCCGGAGCGTTCGAACGTCTTCGCCCGTCCGCGCGCCCGCTAGGCGGAAAATGGGATATGCTCGGGGCTCCAGCCCACCGCGACCTCGCCCGGAAAGCGGTTCGCGAATCCCTGGTCTTGCTCAAGAATGACGGCGTCCTGCCACTCAAAGCCTCGGCTCGAATCCTCGTCGCGGGCAAGGCCGCCGATAGCATTGCCGCACAAGCGGGCGGATGGTCGATCACCTGGCAGGGCGGCGGCGACCTGACCAATGCCGATTTCCCTGGCGCGACCTCGATCTACGCCGGAATCGCCGCTGCTGCGCGCGCAGCAGGCGGCACCGCGACGCTTTCTCCCGCAGGACAATTCGCCGAGCGACCCGACGTCGCCGTCGTGGTGTTCGGCGAAGCGCCCTATGCGGAATTCATGGGCGACCGCCTCGACCATCGCTTGGGCGACGAGGAGGGTCTGGCGCTGTTGACGAAATTTCGCGCCGCCGGAATTCGCACCGTGGCGATCCTGTTGTCGGGTCGACCGCTTTGGATGAACCGGGAACTCGCGGCAGCAGATGCGTTCGTTGCGGCATGGCTACCGGGCAGCGAAGGCCAAGGCGTCGCCGATCTCATCCTTGGCGATCCTGCCGGGCACGCTCGCTTCGATTTCCAAGGCCACCTGTCATTCGAATGGCCATCCGATTGCGCGGCCGGGTCGCGACCGCTGTTCGGAGTGGGATATGGCGCCAGCCTGGCGCGCCCTTCTTCGGTGCCGGCGATGTCGAACAAATGTGCCGTCGTCTCCGGCGCGCCCAGCGTCCGCAACCTGTTTGATCGCGGCGCCGCTCCGGACATCGTCGTCGCGGCGCGCGAGGCAAATGCTGAAGCGCCACTGCCCCGTTGGATCGGCCAGTCGACCAGCGGTGCTCTCAAACTTTCTGCTTTCGACCTCGCTGCACAGGAAGATGCCCGCACGATCGAATGGACGGCACCGGCCGACCTGCGGATCGCGCTCGGGGCTCCAAATCTCGGTCCACAGGGGAGCGTCGAAATACGCTTTGCGTTGTCCCGCGCACCGCAGGGTGAAGTCAAGCTGTCGGGGGATTGCGACGGATGCAGTTCAGTCGACCTCGCCTCGACGTTGAAACTTGCGGTAGACAAGGGCTACCGCGTCGCTCGGGTTCCGCTCGCGTGCCTTTCGCCGCGCGCCTTTTCGCGGCTGACCTTGCGCGCCGAGGGGCCGGTCGCGATCAAGCTTGCATCGCTCCGCATCGTCCCCGATCCGGGGCCATCGAGTTGCCAGGGACCCTTTTGATCCCGAGGTGCCCGCGGATCAGCGACGCGCTCTGAGAGCGTCGACTTCCGGCGCTGCAAGTTTGCGGATCGAATAGACCGGGCAGTAGGTCGACCCCAGCGATTCGGGGACGTAAATTTCGGCATCGATGCCGGCACAAATGAAGTTCCCGCCGCGCGATCGCATCGCCATGCGATTCTCGAAATCCAGTCGGCTGGCGCAATAGGGCTGCGTGGTCATTTCGTAATAGTCGCGCGAATTCGTGTTCACGATCACCGTTCCGTTCGGCCCCATCCGATAGCCGCTGACATTATTCGCCCAGAAACAGGTGCGCCCGTTTGCGGCGCTCTGTGCGGTATCGACTGGCGGCGGTGCGGCGTTGCAGGCGGCAAGGATCGCACCAACACCGACAAGGCATGCAAGTCTCACAGCGCCACCTTCCTATCCTGGTTCGTTGTCATTCCCTAACGCTTGGCGTGCGTTGTCGTTGCGTCAGCCCGGGCCGCCCACGCGATACCATTTCGTGATGACATATTTTGTCCCGCTGCGAACCTTCATCCCCTGATGCAAGGTGGCGGGATTGGGGCGGCCGTCGGGAAGAAGGTTGTTCCAGGCGAGCAACTTGCCGATTTCCGGCTGGATCGTCTTCCCGATTTGCTTGAAGCGCGTTGCGCCGCCGTCTTGCGGGACATTCAGATAGACCATCGCGGTCCACGTCCGGTTGCCGGTATCGGAGCAATGCTCGTAATAAGCGGCGCCGCTTGGCTCGAAGGTGTCGGTATGGGGCTTGAATTCCTGTCCCGCGGCGTAGCGTTGGCCCTGCAATTGCTCGCCAAGTTCGGGTGCAATGCCGATTAGATTCGTAAGCGCTTCGTCAACGCTTGCGACCGATGGATCCAAAGGATCCAGGTCGCAGGTCTCGCTGGTTCGGAAATTCGCCACACCGATATCGTCGGCGATTTCGCTTGGTCGCCGCCGAGCATCGATCAGGTCGATCAGTGCCGCGCAGGTCGCGGGAAGCAGGAATCCCCGGCAGACGAACAAGTCCAGCTTGGTCGATGGAACGCGTTGAACGTTTGGCGCCGCCCGAAGCCGCGCTGCCGTATCACTCTGAATTTCTCTAGAGGGTCGCGACACCGCGACGTGCTTCATGGGCATCGATCACCGCGCGCACGACATTGTTCATCAACGTCATCCGGACCGGAAGCGGAGTCGCGGTTTTCTTGATCATGACGGCGATTGAATAGCTCGATCCATCGGGCGCGGTGAGGATTCCGATGTCGTTGTAGCCGGCCTGTACAGCGCCCAGGATCTGTCCCGTGCCGGTTTTGTGACTCAGCGACCAGCCCGGCTTAAGCCCGCCTTTCAGGCGATTGGCGCCTGTCTTGGTATTGCCCATGATCGACAGCAGCTTGGCGGTCGATGCCGGAGACAGCAGCTCGCCGCGTTTCAGCTTGGCCAATGCATCGACAATCGACCCGGGCGCCGCGCCATCATAGGGATCGGAGAGATATTGGTTGAAGGCCGCTTGCCGCACACGCAGCGGAAGCGCGTCGCGCGCCTTGTAGAAGGCGTCGCCGATCGAATAATTCTGACTCCAGATCAGGCCGGCGATCTTCGATTGTAGAAGCCGCTCCCCTTCATAAAAGCGGATCGCGCCAAGGTTGTGGCGAGCGATGAAGCTGCGCACCGCGCTTGGGCCACCCGCCGCACGCATCAGGCGGTCGTTGGCGGTATTGTCGCTCT
The DNA here is from genome assembly GCA_039934175.1 of Sphingomicrobium sp. Taxonomy (GTDB): domain Bacteria; phylum Pseudomonadota; class Alphaproteobacteria; order Sphingomonadales; family Sphingomonadaceae; genus Sphingomicrobium. Next base: position 16,789 of record JBDTMR010000005.1, on the reverse strand, counting down.
TGGTAATAGCGTCGAATAAAAGGTCGCCAACACTGGTCGTCGCCTGTCCCTGACCAAGGATTTTTGCCGCAATCGGTTGGTGAAAAAGGGTCAGATCCTCGCGGGTCAGCGTCACCCGATCGTCGAGTGACAGACGCCCCTGATCGACCTTTTCCATCGCCGTCAGCGCAACCCAGAATTTGCTCACGCTCTGCTGCGGACACAGCATCGTATCCTGCCAACCCACTTTCCAGCCTTCGTCGATCGAACGAACGGCGATTCCAACGCTGCCGTTGAAGGCGCGGGCATATTGATCGATCCGGGAGTCGAGACCAGACGTGGCCTGGTTGGAACGCCGGACCTGCGCCGGCGCTCCGCCGAGCGGAATTGCCGCTGCGCCCAATACGACCGCCAATCTTGCCAAAAGTGACGTCATGACCCTAAATTCCTCCACCAATTCGTCCGAGGATGATGCGATGCGCGGGTTGAACGGAAGCTTGACGCGGCAAAGCGAGTCGTCGCAGCGACGAGCCGTTGGTTTGACCGCTTACTCAGGGGCCGCCCGCTAGCAAGGCCGAACTCTCAATTTCGTCGAGCGCCCGGTGCGCCGCGACATAGCGTCGTGCCTGCGCGGTCCAATCCGCCGCATTGGACGCCCCGGGCAATCGCATGGTCTCGGCCAAGGCGGCATCGACGCTGCCTTGCTGCAAGCTCTCTAGCGCGCGGTCGAACCGCGCCTCGATCATCGGCGACGGCGTGGCGGCCCGGTGGATGGTGACCAACGACCCCAATTGCCGGCGAAGCGCCGTCCACATTCCTTCATCGGGCGGACCTTTGCGAAGCGCGGGTTCCAGCGCCCGATAATCGTTGGTTAGCTTGTCGAGCGTGACGGGTTCACGCGCAGCGGTGACGATGGTGGCAATGGCACGCGGGTGCGCTGCGCCGAACTTCTGCGACAGCAACGGTTCCAGATAGCCCAGCGCCATGCCGCGATCGATCGCACGGCGGGTGGCGAAGGCGACCAGCAAGGCATCGGCTCGACCGACGGAACCGGCCGCCTGCTGGGTCACGCCTTCGACATTACGAAGGCGCGATTCCAGCGACGTGACGCGGTTATCGAGGTTGGTGTCGGGCTGGACAGGGATCGCCAGCGTCGCGGGAATGCCCTGTTGAAGCCGCAATGCGACCGGGCGATCGGGCGGGTCGACGCCCAGGAAACGCGCCGCGCCTTGCCAGCGCGACAGGCCCCAGATCGCGATCCCGGCGCCAATCACAAGCAACAACAACACCCAGGCTAGGGTTGCCGTCCAGTTTCGTTGTCCCGGTGTCCCGCTCATTTCCGGTCTTCCTGACACAGACGCCCGGCGAGGGCCAGCAGCGCTTCGTCGCGCGGTTCGTCTGATATGGCGACATCGGCCCAACCGGGGCCCGTCGCTTCTGCGGCGGCCGCACTAATCGCAGCGATCACGATCGATTGGCGCTCGCCGACCAGTTCGGCGAGCCGAGCACCGGCGCGCGGACTATGAACCGCCGCAACCGCGCCCGCCAACTGGTCGAGCGCAGGCGGCGGATCGATCGCCACCGATCGATAGACCGGTATCGCCGTCGTTCCGGATATGGCTCGGAAATGCTCCCCGCAAAGGTGGAGCAATCGCCCAGCGGGCAATCGCGGTGCCAGCGCCTCGGCGCCGCCGTCGCCTACTGAGGCCACCAAGAATCCGGACGATCGCGCCGCTTCGGCGGTCGTCTCGCCGACGGCATGGACCGGAAGTGACGTCAGCATCTCAAGGCCTGCGCCGCCGTGCCGAAAGGCATTGGCGCTGGTCGCCACGATCCCGTCCCATGGTTCGGAATCAGGCGCTACCCAGGCCAGTGGCTGCACGTCGAACAAAGGGACGGCCACGGCATCGAAACCGAGCGACCTTGCTTTGGCCAGGCTCGCGCTGGCACCGGGTTCGGGCCGCAGGATGACCAACCGCCTCATAGTCCCTCGAAGAGAGCACGAATGGTAGCCGGGGAGCGGCCCAGCATCGCCTCGGCAAGTGCAATGGCATCCGCCTCGCCAGCGATAAGCGCCGAATCGATGATCGACTCTCGCCCATCCTCGCTTAACAATTGGGCGTGGAGGCGAAACGCATTGCCTTCCGCGACGGCATGGGCGGCAACCGGCGAATGGCAACTTCCGCCCAGGCGGCGCGTGAATGCCCTCTCTACGGCGACAGCCGCGCAGGTCGGCAAATGGTTGATCGGCGCAATCAAGGTCCGCACCCGCGCGTCGTTCTCGCGACACTCGATGCCGATCGCCGCCTGTCCCGGTGCCGGGAGCATGACGTCAATCGGAATGGCGCTGCCGGCTTCGATCCCCAGCCGGTCGAGTCCCGCCGCAGCGAGCAAGGTCGCATCGGCATCGCCGGCGGAAATCTTGTTGAGCCGTGTCTCGACGTTGCCTCGAATGGGTAGGATGTTGAGGTCCGGACGAAGGCTGAGCAATTGCGCCGCGCGGCGGGGGCTGGAGGTGCCGATCCGCGCCCCTTGCGGCAAATCCGCGATCGAACCGCCGCCGATCAGCCGGTCGCGCACGTCGGCGCGTTCCATCATCGCCGCCAGGACGAACAGGTCAGGTCGTTCGCTTTCGACATCCTTCATCGAATGCACGCTGAGGTCGGTTTCACCGGCCGCAAGCGCCATATCGAGCTCCTTGGTCCACAGCGCCTTGCCGCCGACGTCCGCCAGCGGCCGATCCTGGATCTTGTCGCCGCTGGTCTTGACCGCCTTGATGGCAACGGTCCCGCGCGACCAGCCATGGGCCAGCTCGAGGGCGGCGGCGACGCTATGGGCCTGGGCCAGTGCAAGTGGCGACGCGCGCGTGCCGAGGGTCAGAAATTCGCTCATCGCCGCCGCACTAGCCGAGCGCTGCCCCTTGAGGCAAAGGGGAACAACATGGCGATCATTCTCGGCCTCGAATCTTCCTGCGACGACAGCGCGGTGGCGCTGGTCGACAGCAATCGCCAGATCCTTGCGCAAGCGGTGGTCGGCCAGAATGACGCGCATCGTCCGTTCGGCGGCGTCGTTCCCGAAATTGCCGCCCGCGCCCATGTCGACATTCTGCCCAGCCTGATCCGCCAGGTCCTGCATGAAGCCGATCTTGCGGTCGGAGAAGTCGACGCGATTGCAGCGACCGCCGGGCCGGGCCTGATCGGTGGGGTGATGGTCGCGCTGATGGCGGGGAAAGGGCTGGCGCTTTCGGCAGGCAAGCCGCTGATCGCGGTCAATCATCTCGAAGGTCACGCGCTCAGCCCACGCCTGGTCGATCGTCAGCTGCAATTTCCTTATCTGCTGCTGCTCGCCAGCGGCGGCCATTGCCAGTTGCTCGAAGTGCGCGGGGTAGGCGATTATCGGCGGCTCGCAACCACCATCGATGATGCGGCAGGCGAAGCGTTCGACAAGACCGCCAAGCTGCTCGGCCTTGGTTATCCGGGCGGGCCGGCGGTCGAGCAAATGGCGAAGGATGGCGACAAGTCTGCAGTTCCTTTGCCGCGCCCGTTGGTCGGAAGCGCCGATCCCAATTTTTCCTTCGCCGGCCTCAAAAGCGCGGTCCAGCGTGCGGTTCAGTCCGGCGCGCACCGCCGCGAGGATATCGCCGCCAGTTTCCAGCAGGCCGTGATCGACTGCATGATCGACCGCACCGCGCGCGCCTTGCTGACCAGCGAGGCGCCGTCGCTGGTCGTCGCTGGCGGGGTCGCCGCGAACAGCGCGCTGCGCGATGCGCTGGCGCAGCTTGCGCAGGATCAGGGCCGTGCTTTCAGCGTCCCGCCCGGCTGGCTTTGCACCGACAATGCCGCGATGATCGCCTGGGCCGGGGCCGAGCGGTTCGAGCGCGGGTTGATCGACGGTCTCGACGCCCCGGCGCGGGCGCGCTGGCCGCTCGATCCGGATGCCGAAAAGGTCAGGGGAGCAGGGGTTAAGGCATGAAGATCGAGAAGCTTGCCATTATTGGCGGCGGTGCATGGGGTACCGCGTTGGCGCAGGTCGCGGCGACTGGCGACCGCGAAACCCTGCTCTGGGCGTTGGAAGACGACGTCGTTTCGGCAGTCAACAAGATCCACGAAAACCCGGTGTATTTAAAGGGGCTCAAGCTCTCCCCGGCGATCCGCGCGACCAGCAATTTCTCCGAATTGTCAGCCGCCGATGCATGGATCGTCGTCACCCCGGCGCAGCATATGCGCGCGGTGCTGTCGCGATCGCCCTGTCCGAACATGCCGCTGATCCTTTGTTCGAAAGGGATCGAGGAAGGCTCAGGCAAGATGCTTCACGAGGTCGCGCACGAAGTCTGCCCGTCGTCGCCGGTCGCGGTCCTGTCGGGACCGACCTTTGCGCACGAGGTGGCTGCGGGCATGCCGACGGCCGTAACACTGGCCTGCGCCGATCCTTACCTCGGCGAGACCCTGCGGCAACGGATTTCTCTCCCGACCTTCCGAACCTACGTCACGCAAGACGTCGCCGGTGCCGAGGTCGGCGGTGCGGTCAAGAACGTCCTCGCCATCGCCTGCGGTGTGGTCGAGGGGCGCGGCCTTGGCCAGAATGCCCGCGCCGCATTGATTGCGCGCGGCTTTGCCGAAATGACCCGCTTTGGCCTCGCCATGGGCGCGCAGCGCGAAACGCTCGCAGGACTGTCGGGGCTCGGCGACCTCGTGCTGACCTGTTCGTCGACCAGCAGCCGCAACTTCTCGCTCGGCAAGGCGATTGGGGAGGGCAAGGACCCTGCGGGCCTGATGGCCGACCGCCGAACGGTCGCAGAGGGCGCTCATACCGCGCCGGTCCTCGACCGGCTGGCCCGTGATCGCGGCATCGACATGCCGATTGTCGCGGCGGTTGCCGAACTGCTCGGCGGAAATTCGGGGATCGATTCGGTGCTTGAGACCCTGCTCGCTCGCCCACCGCGCCCCGAAGCCCATTAGAAATCGATCGCGATTCCCTTTTTCTCCCAGTCGCCATAGCGCGTCGGGCTGCGCTCTTCTTCCTCTGGCCTACCGGGGGCAGGGGTGGGCACCGGCGGCGACTTGCTCAGATAGCCGGGCGGCTTGATATGCTTGGGCCGTTTCATGTCTGACCAATTGGTGTCTAAAGGGCGTCATGCCAAGTCCTGACGGTTTTCCCGCGCGCCTTGCGGCGCTTTCCATGCTCGATGCCGTGCTTCGGCGGGCGCAGACGCTCGATTCCGCGTCGCAGGGGCACAAATTGCCCCCCGCCGACCTCGGTCTGGCCATTGCCATTGCCGGCGAAACGCTGCGCCGACTCCCCGATCTCGACTATCTGATCGATTCGGCGACGCGGCAGCGGTTGCCCGACGACAGCAAGGCACGCGCCGTGTTGCGGCTCGCTCTCGCCCAGAAAATCGGCCTCGATACCCCCGACCATGCCGTCGTCGCGACCGCCTTGCCGCTGGTCGACGGCGGACCGCGCCGACTGGTCCACGGCGTCCTTGGCACCTTGCTTCGGCGCGGCTTGCCGAAGAATGACGAAGCCAGCCTTCCCGGCGATGTCGAGGAACGCTGGGCGCGGGCCTGGGGCGAGGACGTCGTTCACGCCGCCCGCCGCGCCATCCTCCAGCGTGCGCCGCTCGACCTCAGTTTTGCCAACGAAGGCGTCTCGCACGACTTTCCCGACGGCATTTCACTCGCTCCGCTTCATCGCCGGATCGCGTCCGCCGATGTCAGTGCGCTGCCCGGCTATGGCGACGGCGGCTGGTGGGTTCAGGACCTCGCATCGTCGCTACCCGCGCGGCTGATTCCGTCATCGGCGACGCGCGTCCTCGATCTGTGCGCCGCACCGGGCGGCAAGACGATGCAGCTGGCTGCGGCTGGGCATGAGGTGACAGCGCTCGACCGCGCGAAAAGTCGTCTGGCACGACTCAAGGAGAACCTTTCCCGGACCAAACTGACCGCCGCTATCGTTCAGGCCGATGCGCTCGAATGGCAGCCAGACGATCTATTCGATGCGGTGCTGGTGGATGCGCCCTGTTCGTCCACCGGCACGTTCCGCCGCCATCCGGAGATTCTCTACCGGGCGCGTCCGACGATCATCGCCGAAGGTGCCGCTGTGCAGACCGCCCTGGTTGACCAGGCCGCCAAGTTCGTCCGTCCGGGCGGAAGCCTCGTCTTTGCGACCTGTAGCCTCGAACCCGCCGAGGGCGAGGAGCAAGTGACGTCATTCCTGACGCGCCACCCCGGTTACCGGATCGAGCCGACCGATCCGGGCGTCGCCGGATTGGCGCCGACCCGCGAAGGCTGGCTTCGGATCGTGCCGGGAATGCTTGAAGAAAGCGGCGGATTGGACGGCTTCTTCACGGCACACCTTGTCCGCGGCGCCGAATGAGGTCTAATCGGCCCCATGGCCCATACGATTATCAGCCCGTCCATCCTCAGCGCCGATTTCGCCAAGCTGGGCGAGGAAGTGCGCGCCATCGATATCGCCGGTGCCGACTGGATCCATGTCGATGTGATGGATGGTCATTACGTGCCGAATCTGACCATCGGCCCGGCGGTGGTGAGGGCGCTCCGCCCGCACACCGACAAACCGCTCGACGTTCATTTGATGATCAGCCCGGTCGATCCGTTTCTCGATGCCTTTGCCGAGGCCGGGGCCGACATCATCACGATCCATCCCGAAGCCGGCCCGCATGCGCACCGCACCGTCCAATACGTCAAATCGCTCGGCAAGAAGGCCGGCGTCTCGCTTAACCCGGGAACGCCCGCCAAAATGCTCGACTATCTGATCGACGAGGTCGACCTGGTGCTGGTGATGAGCGTCAATCCGGGCTTCGGCGGGCAGAAATTCATCAGTTCGCAGCTTCGCAAGATCGAATCCATCGCCAACATGGTCGCCAAGCGCGGCCTTGACGTCATCATTGAAGTCGATGGCGGGATCGATCCGGTGACGGCGCCGCAGGCCATTTCAGCGGGGGCGACGGCGCTGGTGGCGGGAACGGCGGTCTTCCGCGACGGGCCCGAGGGCTATGCGACCAATATCGCTGCCTTGCGAGGAGCGGGATGAGCAGCAACGCCGAACGGCAACGCGCCATCGTCGGCAAACTCGCGCGCGGTTCCTTGTTCTCGCGCCTGGTCGGGCCGGGACGTAAGCCGCTTCGACTGACTGCCGTTCCCCGCGACCATGTCGTCGGCGATCGCGGACGCGGCGATGCGATGCTTGCCGGGCGATTCATCGTTGGCGACGAGATGGTCGCGCTTGCCGAGCTCGACTTTGCCGCGCTCGGCGCGTTCGGGCCGCTCGCCGAGACGCTGCAGGGCTTTTCCTGGCTTCGTGATCTCGCCGCTTCGGCCGGTCGCGAGCGCGGAGCCAAGGTTGCCGAGGCGCTGACTGGACGCTGGCTGGTTGCCCATGGAACGCGGATCGACGACGCATGGCGACCAGCGTTGTGGGGCGAACGAATCCTGTTCTGGACGGCTTACGCGCCCTACATCCTGTCTAGCCGCGATCAGGGCTATCGCTCCGCTGTGCTGAACACGCTGGCGCGCGGCGCCCGCCACCTCGACACCAGCGCCGATAAGGCCACGCCCGGCCTCGACCGGATCACCGCCTGGGCGGGTGTCGTCACCGCCGCTTTGGTGCTTCAGGGCGGCTTGCCGCGCATTGCCCGCGCCGAAGCGGGACTGATGCGCGCGCTGGCCACCGCCCAGTTCGAGGATGGCGGCCTGATGAGCCGAAGCCCCAACGAACAATATTTGCTGGTCGACCGGCTCGGCCTGCTCCGCGCCGCTTATTTCGCAGCGAAGCAGGAGCTACCTGAGGGATTGGAAAATGCCGCCGCCGCCGCGCTTGCCGCGCTCCACGGCGTGACCATGGGCGATGGCGCCTTGTCCAGTTGGCAGGGTGGCAATCCCGGCGATCCGGCGCGCATGGCCGCGCTGATCGAGGGCTGCGGCTTGCGCGCCCGTCCGCTGCGTCAGGCACGCGGCTGGGGCTATCAGCGGCTCAGCGCGCTCGGCACCATCCTGGTGATGGATGCGGCCCCGCCGCCACCGGCAAGAATGAACCCGACCGGCGGTGCTTCGACGCTTGCGATCGAGATCAGCGATGGTGCGCAGCGGCTGGTCGTCAATTGCGGCGGACCCGACCCGCTGCCCTCTGCGCTTCCCGCCGACCTCGTCCAGGCGCTACGAACGACCGCCGCGCACAGCACGCTGACGCTGGGCGACAGCAATTCGACCGCGGTGCTCGACGACGGATCGCTCGGCAAAGGCGTCGATGACGTCACCATCGACCGCAACGAAGATAATGACAGCTCGCGTCTCGTCGCGTCGCATGACGGCTATGTGCGCAGCTTCGGCCTCAGCCATGAACGCTCGGTCATGCTCGGCAACGATGGCAAGGAAGTGCGCGGCCAGGACAAATTGATCCCCAAGGGCCGCAAGAAGCTGAAGAAGGATGTGTCCTACGCCATCCGCTTCCATTTGGCGCCGGGGATCGAGGCAGTGCCGACCGCCGACGGGATGGGCGCGATCCTGCGTTCTCCTGGCGCGCCGCCGTGGAATTTCCGCTGCCGCGGCGCCATGCTCGGGATCGAGGAAAGCCTGTCGATCGATGCCCACGGACAAGCAATGGCCACGATCCAGCTCGTGATCGTCGGCGAAACCTCCGCCATCGGAACGACCATCTCCTGGCAGTTCCGTCGCTCAAGCTAAGGAAAGATCACTTCAATGACCGATCTCGTGCCGATTCGGCGTGCCCTCATTTCGCTGTCCGACAAGTCGGGGCTGGAGGATCTTGCAGCCGCGCTCGTCGCAAGCGGCGTCGAACTGGTCTCGACAGGCGGGACGGCGACGAAGCTTCGGGAGCTTGGGCATGACGTCAAGGATGTCGCCGACCTGACCGGCTTCCCAGAGATGATGGACGGCCGGGTCAAGACGCTCCACCCGGCGGTTCATGGCGGCCTGCTCGCCGTGCGCGACAAGGGCGACCATCTCGCGGCGATGGACGCCCACGGCATTGGCGCGATCGACCTGCTGGTGGTGAACCTGTACCCATTCGAACAGACGGTGATGAGCGGCGCCGATCGCGACACGATCATCGAGAATATCGACATCGGCGGCCCGGCGATGGTCCGCTCGGCAGCGAAGAACCACGCGTTCGTCGCCATCCTGACCGACCCGGCCGATTATCCTGCTCTGCTGGGCGAGCTTGCGGAAATGGGCGGCACCAGCCTCGCGCTTCGCAAACGCCTTGCTGCCAAGGCCTATGCGCGCACCGCCGCCTACGATTCGATGATTGCCAGCTGGTTTGCCTTTGCCGACCAGGATCAGGCCTATCCCGACAGCCGGTTCATCGTCGGCACCAAGGCGCAGGATCTGCGCTATGGCGAAAACCCGCACCAGAAAGCCGCGCTATACTTGCCGATGGGACCGGCCACGCCGGGCGTCGCGCAGGCGCAGCAAGTGCAGGGCAAGGAACTCAGCTATAACAATCTCAACGATGCCAATGCCGCGATCGAGCTGGTCGCCGAATTCCGCGATGGGCCGCCGACCGTCGTCATCGTGAAGCACGCCAACCCGTGCGGCGTGGCGAGCGGGGATAGCCTGCTCGAAGCATGGCAAGGCGCGCTGCAATGCGACAGCGTCTCGGCTTTCGGCGGGATCGTCGCGGTCAATCGTCCGCTAGACGCTGCTACGGCCGAAGCGATTAGCGAGATTTTCACTGAAGTCGTCGTCGCTCCGGACGCCAGCGACGACGCCAAGGCGATCTTCGCAAAGAAAAAGAATTTGAGACTGCTGCTGACCGGCCAATTGCCCGACCCCGCGCGGGGCGGGCAGACGGTGGCGGTGATCGCCGGCGGACTGTTGCTGCAGGATCGCGACAATGGGCGCGTCACTCCCGACATGCTCAAGCTGGTCACCAAGCGCGCGCCGACCGAGCAGGAGATGGCCGACTGCATGTTCGCGTGGACGGTGGCGAAACACGTCAAATCGAACGCGATTGTCTATGCCAAGGATGGGATCACGGCGGGGATTGGCGCTGGCCAGATGAACCGCCGAGACAGCGCACGAATTGCCGCGATCAAGGCAGCGGAAGCCGCCGAAACCTATGGCTGGAGCGAACCGCGGACGGTCGGCTCATCCGTCGCGTCCGACGCCTTTTTCCCCTTCGCAGACGGGCTATTGTCGGCAGCGCAGGCGGGCGCAACTGCCGTAATCCAGCCCGGCGGGTCGATCCGCGACGATGATGTCATTGCCGCTGCCGACGAAGCCGGACTGGCGATGCTCTTCACCGGGATGCGCCACTTTCGCCATTGAGCCAGCGCGCAGACATGCGAATGCGGACGACCTGCGCGTTTGAACGCGCGTCAGGATCGACGGCGCGGGCCGCCGCGGGCCGCCGTTGCCGGTTCGCCTGCGCCCGCTTCGGGCAGCGACATCTCCTCAATCTCGCTCTTGCGCATCCGGAACAGTTCGCGGTCTTCGGGGCCAAACCCCGTGAACCATAACACCGCGCCGAACGCAGCCAGGATGGCGGGAATGCCGAACAACACCTCCGCCCATTCCGGAAGCTGGATGACGCCATAACCGATGACGACGGCCGCAACCGCCGCCCAGATCAGCGACCAGCGCCATCCGGACACGGCTGCGCCGAGGATTCGCGCCAGCAGGTTGGCCTTGACCACTGCGGCAAAGCCAAGCGCCAGGGCGAGTGCGATGGCCGGACCGGTAGCCTGCCACATCAACGGCCAGCCCATCCGCCGCATCGCGATGATCAGGCCCGCGGCGAGTGCCGCTTCGATCGCGATCATTGTCAGGCTGATGACCATGTTGCGCAGGCGTGCGGTGTAGATCAGCGCCGCTTCACTGACCGCAGCGGTCGCCGCCACCACTTCAGCGCCCAGCAGGAACGCAAGGGCGGCGGTGCCAGCGACATATTCGGGGCCGACCAGGCCCATCACGGCCTCGCCGGGAATGCCGAGCGCAAGCGCGACCGCCGCCTGGGCCGCAATCACCCAGAATCCGACCTGGCGAACCTGATGGGCAACGGCTTTCTTGTCGCCGGTCGCCAGGTTGCGACTGATCACCGGGCCAAGAATCGGGTCGAAACTGGTCTTCAGCTTCGACGGTAACGAGGCGACTTGCTGCGCGACATAGTAGATTCCAACCACACTTGGCGCGAAGAACAGACCCAGCACTGCAATATCGACGCGGCGCGAGCCCCATTCGACGGCGTCGGCGGCAGCGACCGGCATGTTGCGCCGCGCCAGCTTCCACAAGGTCCCGGGGTGAGGCCGCCAGCCGATCGGCACGCCATAGCTTTTCACGAACGGAATCACCGAGGCGATGATCGCGCCGGCCATCGACAGGACGTAGGCGATGATCAGCCCGTCCTTGGGGCTGACGAAATAGATGGCACCAGCAGCGATCGAAATCGTCCACGGTTCCACCACCGCGCGGGCGCGAACGGTGGAGGCGACGTCATGGCGATAGGCCAGGGCCGCCAACATGATGTCGGACCAGGCCCAGGCGATGACCGTGATCGGCAACAGCCATTCCAGCCCGGTGATCGCGCTGTTCGGGAACATCGCCTGCGGGAAAAGCATCAAGATCGTCATGACCACCAAGGAGCCGAGCGCCGCCACCAGCAAAGCGTCCCAGCAGACGCTGGCGTGTTCCTTCGTCGCCCGCGCCAGTTGTTGGGCCAGTCCCCGCTTCAGGCCGAGCGTGGCAAGCTGCGCACCGAATTCGACGATCAGGATGGCGTAAGCGAAGCGGCCAAGCTCTGCCGCGCCATAAAGTCGACCGGCGATGAACAGGAACGGCAGGCGCGCGATGAGCCGCATGACGAAGCCCATGAAATTGACTCGGCCGCCATGCGCCAGCGCGGCCAGATCCGCCGACGGTGCGCTCTTGCCTTCTTCTCCCCCCCGGATCGTCAATGCGCTGCGCCCCAATTCGCACCCCAGCCAACCTCGACGTCCAGCGGAACGTCAAGCGACAATGCCGGCTGGGCTGCCTCGCTCATCACTCGGCGCACCACGGCGGCGGCAGCCTCTTCCTTGCCTTCCGGCACTTCGAACAGCAGTTCATCGTGAACCTGCAACAGCATCCGCACATCGTCCAGCCCGGCATCGGCGAGCGCGGCCGTCATCCGGTTCATCGCCCGTTTGATCAGGTCGGCGCTGGTCCCCTGGATCGGCGCATTGATCGCCGCGCGCTCCGCGCCCGCCCGAAAGTTGGGATTGCTCGACCGGATGTTGGCGAAGTGCGTCTTGCGGCCGAACAATGTCCGGGTGAAGCCATGTTCGCGAACGAACGCCGTCGTCTCCTCGATGTAGGTGCGAATGCCCGGGAAGCGTTCGAAATAGCGTTCGATGATCGCCTTGCTTTCGTCGCGCTCGACGCCGAGCCGTCCGGCCAGGCCCCACGCCGAAATGCCGTAGAGGATCGCAAAATTGACGGTTTTCGCCCGCCCGCGCGTGTCGCGATCGACGCTCCCGAACAATTCCTGCGCGGTCATCGCGTGGATGTCCTCGCCCTTGCGAAACGCTTCCTTCAATTGCGGCACATTGGCCATCACCGCCGCCAGTCGCAACTCGATCTGGCTGTAATCGGCGCTCATCAGAACATGGCCAGGCTCGGCTACGAAGGCGTCGCGGATCTGGCGGCCCAGTTCGGTGCGGATCGGGATATTCTGCAGGTTCGGCTCGGTCGAGCTCAACCGCCCGGTCTGCGCTCCGGACAGGCTGTAACTGGTATGGACCCTGCCGGTATCCGGATTGATCTGGGCCTGCAGCGCGTCGGTGTAGGTGTTCTTCAGCTTGGTCAGCTGGCGCCATTCCAGCACTAGCCGCGCGACCTCGACGCCTTCGCCCTCGAGCCGCTCCAATTCGTTGACGTCGGTCGAATAATTTCCGTTCTTGCCCTTGCGTCCGCCCTTCAGGCCCAGCCGGTCATACAGCACCGCGCCAAGCTGCTGCGGGCTGCCGATGGTGAACGGTCCTTCGGCAACGACGTAAATTTGCTCTTCCAGCTTGGCGATTTCTTTTGAAAACGTGCCCGACAACTTCGCCAGATAGTTGCGGTCGACCTTGATCCCCTCGCGCTCCATTCCGCCGACGGTCGCGACCAACGGCCGGTCGACCCGCTCGTAAACATTCGTCGTCCCCTCCGCGGCGAGCCTCGGCCTGAGTTTCAGCCACAGGCGGAGGCAGATGTCGGCATCTTCGGCGGCATATTCGGTGGCGTCGTCCAGGGCCACCTTGTCGAAGGTGATCTGCTTCTGCCCGGTGCCGCACACCGCCTTGAACGCGATGCAGTCATGGTCGAACCAGGTCTTGGCCAATTCATCCAGCCCGTGGCCCGAACGACCGGCGTCGAGGTCGAAGCTCATCACCAAGGTATCGTCATAGGATCTCAGGTGGATGCCCGCCTTGGCGAACATCACCCAATCATATTTCAGATTATGACCGATCTTGAGCACGCTCTCGTCCTCGAGCAGCGGCTTCAATTTCGCCATGACCACATCCGCCGGAATCTGCCTGGGCGTCTCGCTCAGCAAATCGCCGCCGCCGTGCGCGATGGGAATGTAACAGGCCTTGTTCGGTTCAGTCGCCAGGCTGACCCCGACCAGTTTCGCGACGACGCAGTCGATGCAATCGGTTTCGGTGTCGATCGCGACATACCCCTTGTGCCGGGCCTCGGCGATCCAGCGGTCCAGCGCGTCGCCATCGACGATGGTCTCGTATAGCGAACGATCGACCGAGATCACTTCCTTTTCAATGGGTTGTTCCACCTCCGACGATGACGTCATGGCGGCAATCTTGCCCGATCCTGCGGCACCGGCGCCGCCGACCAGCCTGTTGAGCAAAGACTTGAACCCTTGGTCCTCCAGAAATTCGCGTAGCGGCTCCGGGGGAATCCCCTTGAGCTTCAGATCGCCAAGCGGCTCGGGCAGCGGGTCGTCACATTTCAAGGTGACCAGCACTTTCGACAATCGCGCATTGTCGGCATGTTCGGTCAGATTCTGCTTGAGCTTGGGCTTGGTGATTTCGTCCAGGCTGGCAAGCACGGTTTCGACGTCGCCATATTGCTGGATCAGCAGGCTTGCGGTCTTTGGCCCGACGCCGGGCACCCCCGGCACATTGTCGACACTGTCGCCCATGAGGGCCAGCACTTCGCCGACCTTGTCGGGGCCGACGCCGAATTTCTCGATCACCTCGGCCACGCCGATCCGCCGATCGTTCATCGTGTCGAGCATGTCGACCTTGCCGTCCTCGACCAGCTGCATCAGATCCTTGTCGCTGCTGACGATTGTCACCTTCCACCCGGCGGCAACCGCCGCATGAGTGTAACAAGCGATGATGTCGTCGGCTTCCAGCCCCTCGGTCTCGATGCACGGGATCGAAAATGCCCGCGTTGCGGTGCGGATCAGCGGGAATTGCGGAACCAGGTCCTCGGGCGGCGGCGGCCGGTTCGCCTTATACTGGTCGTACAATTCGTTGCGGTGAGTATGGCTCGACGCATCCAGGATGACCGCCATGTGCGTCGGCCCGTCGGCTTTCTCCAGCCCTGACGCCAGTTTCCACAGCATCGCGGCATAGCCGTAGACCGCGCCCGCCGGCACACCATGTCGGTTCGTCAGCGGCGGCAGCCGGTGATAGGCGCGGAAGATATAGCTCGATCCGTCGACCAGATAGAGATGCTGTTGCTGTTCGCTGCCGTCGACCATCCGACCGCTCTAGCAGTGTCGCCGCCCTTTTCCAGCGCCTGAAACTTGCCTCGCCGGGCAGATTCGTTAGCGAAGGGCGCATGGTCCATGAAGCTCCCGTCGATTTCACCTATCTCGGAATGATCCTGTTCATCGCGTCGCTGGTCGCGATGCTGACCCGGCGCATCGGCATGCCGTATAGCGTCGGGCTGGTCGTGGCGGGCTTCGTCCTCGCGCTGACCCCGCTCGGCGCGGACCTGCAGCTGACGCCTGAAATGATCATGCAGGTCTTCCTTCCGCCATTGGTGTTCGAAGCCGCGATTCAGATCCGCTGGCAACCGTTCAAACGCGAACTCCCGCTGCTGCTCGTCCTCGTCACGGTCGGCGTCGTCCTTGCCGCATCGTTGGTCGCGGTCGGGATGCATTATTTCGCCGGCTGGGGCTGGCTTGGCGCGGCCTTCTTCGGCGTGCTCATCGCCGCCACCGATCCGGTCTCGGTGATCGCCGCCTTCAAGGAATTGAAGGTCGATCACCGCCTCCATCTGCTCGTCGAATCCGAAAGCCTGCTCAACGATGGCGTTGCGGCGCTGTGCTTCGCCTTGCTGCTCGGTATCGCGGCCGGTGGGGAAGTCGGCGCCGCCTCGATCAGCATCGCCCTCGTCAAGATCGCCTTCGGCGGCATATTGTGCGGGCTTGGCGTGGCGGGCGTTTTGTTGCTCATCGCCGGTCGCACCCGCGACAAGTTGGTCGAAATCAGCCTGACCATGCTCGCGGCGTACGGCAGCTTCCTGCTCGCCGAACATTTCCACATGTCGGGCGTGCTCGCCACGCTGGCGGCGGGCATCCTGGTCGGCAATTACGGCTGGATGGGATCGATCAGCGACGAAGGACGCACCGGCGTGCTCAATTTCTGGGACTATGCCGCCTTCCTCGCCAACAGCTTCGTGTTCATCCTGATCGGCAGCGGCGAAGCCTCGCCCACCCTGATCGCCGCCATCCCGATCGCGATCCTCGCCACGATCCTGTCACTCGCGGGGCGCGCCGTTGCGGTCTATCCGCTCAGCCTCGCCTTCGCGCGCTCGCGCCTCGCGGTGCCGTGGAAGTATAAGCATGTCTTGTTCTGGGGCGGCCTTCGCGGCGCGCTCGCGCTGGCCCTTGCCCTCGCGCTTCCGGCTGGCATCGCGGAGCGTGAGGCGATCATCGCCGCCGCCTTCCTCGTCGTCGCCTTCTCGATTTTCGTTCAGGGGCTGACGATGCCGGTGCTAATCCGCCGTCTCGGCCTGATCCGCGACGAAGAGCCGGAGGAATGCGCAATGCACCACGCCGCCGACGGCGTGAAGGAGGGTGCCCGATGACCGACCGTTTCCTGCGTCACAAACAGGCCTGGACCAGCGACGAGATCCAGAAACTCCACCTGCTCGCCGGCAAGGGGATGAGCCTCAAGGCGATCTCCAAAGCCATGACCCGCAGCGAAGAATCGATCCAGGCCCGAGCCAAGATCGACAAGCTGAAGGTATCGAAGCTGAGGTAGGCGCCGGAGTCAGCTTTCGACGGTGGTCTTAGGTGATCGACGCAATACGTTATCTTTAGCGAGGTGAGGTGATGCGATGGACAAGAGACGACAGCGCCGGATGTTCACTGCGGCGCAGAGTGCGGAGGTTTGGGACCGCTGGCAGCGTGGTGAAGGGCTGAAGGCGATTGGCCGTGTGTTCGGCCGTTCATCGGGATCGATCTTTGCGCATTTGAAGCCGCATGGCGGCATTCGTCCTGCGCCGCGGCGACGTTCACGTCGCATGCTCAGCATGGCTGAGCGCGAGGAGATCTCGCGGGGCATGGCAGCGGGTGTATCGCTGCGGTCTGTTGCGCGACGGCTTGGTCGCGCGCCATCAACGATCAGTCGTGAGCTCAAGCGCAATCGCTCCGCTACGGACAGCGGCTTCGGCTATGGCACCAACACGGTATCGACCGCTTCGTCCGCCATGTCGGGATAATCCAGCGTGTAATGAAGCCCGCGGCTTTCGTGGCGGGCCAGCGCGCTTCGGATGATCAGGTCGGCGACCTCGACCAGGTTGCGCAGCTCGATCAAATCGGGCGTCACCGTGAAGTT
>JBDTMR010000004.1:0-23108 GCA_039934175.1 Sphingomicrobium sp. | reverse complement strand
GCGACGAGCAGCGTCCGGAACGCTTCCAGGTCGGTCAGAAGTTCGACGCGCAGGTCACTGGCTTCGATCGTTCGAAGAAGCCGACCTTCTCGGTCAAGGCCCTGCAGATCTCGGAAGAGAAGCAGGCCGTCCAGCAATACGGTTCCTCGGATTCGGGCGCTTCGCTCGGTGACATCCTTGGCGCCGCGCTGAAGGAAGCCAAAACCGAAAAACCCACCAAGGCGGCCAAGGCCGAAAAGCCTGCGAAGCCGAAGGCCGAAAAGGCCGAAAAGGCTGAATCGGCTGAGAAGCCCGAAAAGGCCGAGAAGCCCAAGGCCGAAAAGGTCGAAAAGGCTCCTGCCAAGAAGAAGGCAGCGAAGGATGAGGCCGCTGAGGTCGCCGAACCCGCTGCAGAGGCCGAAGCCGACGCCAGCGAATAATTCAAGCTGAAGTCGCTTGACGAAAAGATCGGGCGCGGTGGGCTTTTTTGCCTGCCGCGCCCTTTTCGTGCGCCGTGCGCAATCGTAGATTTTTCATGGGAAAAACAGCCGGAAGTGCTTGCGTAAGCGCGATTTACCTGACAGCAACGACACCGCGGCACCGTGGGGGACGTCGCGACGCGCGAAATTTTTTCTCTTGGGGGAATCCATGATCAGGTCGGAACTTGTTCACCAGCTTTGTGAGGATTTCCCGGATTTGACGCAGCGCGAGATCGAGAGCGTTGTGACGGCGCTGTTCGACAGCATCACCGACCAGCTCGCCAATGGCGGCCGGGTGGAACTGCGCGGTTTTGGCGCCTTTTCCACCCGCCAGCGGGACGCGCGTATCGGGCGCAATCCGCGTACGGGTGAAGCGGTCGACGTCGACGCGAAGCGCGTGCCTTATTTCAAGCCGGGCAAGGAAATGCGCGAGCGGCTGAATTTAGGCGAGGTCAACGCCGAATAGGGGCTTGCCGGCCCATGCGGACGTGGCGGAACCGGTAGACGCTGGAGACTTAAAATCTTCTGCCCAATGGGCGTGCGGGTTCGAGTCCCGCCGTCCGCACCAGGAACGGGCCGGCTGACTTGTGTGTCGAGAGGATTTGTTAAAGTCTGACGCTTAAGCAACGCGATGTGGGATGGTCCAGTTCGCGTCTCGGCGATTTGCGTCGCCTTCATTTTACAGGTCGGTCGCAACCCGAGCTGCTGGTTTCGGTCATCCTCGTGGTGGCGACCCTCATCCTCATCACCAACGCAATTGGATTTTTCAGCAGCGCCGAGCTTGTCGGCGATTTGTCGCCGCAGGCCGCCCTCATCGTCGTCGTTCTCAACGTCGCGCTGATCATCGTCGGTTTGCGGCGGCTCGCCGATCTTCAGAATGAAGAAGAACGGCGGGTCGATGCGGAGCGCCGTGCCGCGCATCTTGCCACAACCGACATCATCACCGGTCTCGCCAATCGCAAGGGATTGGCCGATCGTGGTGCCGAAATGCGCAATGCCCTTGCAGTCGAGGGCAGGGCGATGGCGGTTATCTCGCTCCAACTGCATCGCTTCAAGGCGATCAACGATCGTCATGGCTACGAATGCGGGGATGCCCTGCTGAAGCGAATTGCCGAGGGCATCGAAGAACTGGTCCCAGCGAGCGCGATCATCGCGCGACTGAACGGCGATGAATTCGCGATTGCGATGCCTGTCGACGATATCGAGTCCGGCGAAATTGAAATCGCCGCGACAGGGATCCTGCGTCGCGTTACCGCGCCATTCGAAATCGGCGGGAAAATGCTTCAGGTCGGCTCCTATGTCGGCATTGCCAGGGCCGATTCCGTCGACACCCCGCTTCCCGACCTGTTGCGGCGCGCCGATATCGCACTTGAGCGGGCGCGGAGCGCGCGGGCTGCTCGACCGATCTGGTTCGACGATGGCATGGAACGGGCATTGCTCGCCCATGTCGAGATCGAACAAGGCATTCGTTACGCCTTGGAGCATCACCAATTCCTGCCCTTTTTCGAACCCCTGGTCGATCTGTCGACCGGTCAGATCCACGGCTTCGAAGTGCTAGCGCGCTGGAATCACCCGCTCAGCGGCATTGTCTTGCCGGAAGTTTTTATCCCGATCGCCGAGGAACACGGCCTGATTGCACGGCTGTCCGAACAGATTATCACGAGTGCACTTCACACCGCCGCCTCGTGGCCTGGCGATTTCACCTTGTCGGTCAACATTTCTCCCGTCCAATTGACGGACCCCTGGCTTGCCCAGCGCCTCGTCCGGATCCTGTCCGAGGCCAATTTCCCACCGCATCGCCTGGTCATAGAAATCACCGAAAGCTCGCTTTTCTCCGATCTCGATCTTGCTCGTTCGATTGCGACCAGCCTCAAGAACCAGGGGATTCGCCTGTCGCTCGACGACTTCGGCACTGGCTATTCATCACTTTCGCATCTTCGTTCGCTGCCGTTCGACATGATCAAGATCGATCGCTCATTCACCGCGTCGATCGTCTCCGATCCGGAAAGCGCCGCAATCGTTCGCGCGGTCGCCGAACTCGCACGCGCGCTGAAAGTCCCGGTAACGATCGAGGGCATCGAAAATGAGGCGACCCATGCTGCCGTCCTCGGGTTGGGCTGTGCTTATGGCCAAGGATGGTATTTCGGCAAAGCAATGAATGGCAATCAGGCGGTCCAATTGCTCGAGCGCCCAATCGAGACGGACGAACCGGAAAGAGCGCAGACAGCCGGCAACCGTCAGGCTTCCTGACCCCTAATGTCTCCCAAAAATTGCCATGCCGTCCCGTGATGGGACGAATGGGGAACCGCATTCAAAAACCAGATGTTGAAGGAGATGGTAAAAATTGCATTAAGGTTTCTCCATGCACCGGCTTCGTTGCCTTTCCGATCGCACTCCGAGCAGCTTCGGCCGCCGCCAGACGCTCGCGCTTGCGGACTGTGCCGACCTTGAGCCCAAATCCTCGACCTTCGCCGACGATTTGCGTCTCTTCGCGACCTTCTTCATGGGCGGCGTAATCTTCATGTCGGTCTATCTGGCCTGACCGCGCCATCCGGCCCGGTCTCAGTCGCAGGCGAGGTGGAGTTTCCATCCGATCCAGGCGCTGACGAAGCACATCGCGGCCACCAAAAGCAGCTGGGCATTCGGACCATAGCCGAAACTGGTCAGCGCCAGCGCCATTGCGGCGCCGATCGTCATTGCACCGGCGTTCACGATGTTGTTGGCCGCGACCGTCCGCGCAGTCTCCGACTGTTCGACGGTCGTCGTAAGGAAGGCGTAGAGCGGTACGACGAACATTCCGCCGGTCACCGAGATACCGAGCAGGGCGATGACAAGCAAAGGCGCGCTCGGCTGGTACAGAAAATTGGCCAAGGTGATCAGCTCGCCGTCGCTGTGCACCGCCCAAGAGCGCGATACGAAGTCGAGCATGATGACGAACGCCGCCATCGCGAGAACCGAGACGGGCGCATAGCGCGCCGAGACCTCGCTTTTCAAAAGGCGGTTGATGGCGACCGATCCAATCGCGACACCGACCGAAAATATCGCGATAAACAGGCTCGCCACGAATTCGTTGGCACCCAGCACGTTCTTGACCAACGGCGGGAAGATGATGATCAGCACTGCGCCGATGGTCCAGAAAAAGCTGATCGAGCAGATTGCAAGGAATAGCCGCGGAACGTGCATCGTGTCGCTGACGAGCCGCCACGACGCGCGAAAGATGTGCCAGTCGGGCGGACGCGCATCCGACATCGGCGGAGCTGGCGGGACCTGTCGACCGACCGCCAATCCGATGCAGGCAATGACGATACAGGCGATCGCCGCAGACTTCGGACTGGCAGCCAGCGCCCCAGCCGCGATCGTCCCGCCGAGAATGGCAAGGTAAGTCCCAGCTTCGACGAGGCCGGTGCCACCGAGCACTTCATCTTTCTGGAGATGTTGGGGAAGGATCGCGTATTTGATCGGCCCGAAGAAGGTCGAATGAATTCCCATCGCAAAGACGGCGGTCAGCATCAGCGGGACGTTGGCGAGCCACAGGCCGAGGCCGCCGACAATCATGATGAGGATTTCGGCGGCCTTGATGATGCGAATGATCCGCGCCTTGTCGCGCACGTCGGCCAATTGTCCGGCGGCGGCTGACAGGATGAAGAACGGCAGGATGAAAAGTGCCTGCGCGATCGCGTTGAACTGCGCCTCTCGCGTCGGGTCGCTGTACAATTGGTAGGTGACGAACAGGACGACCGCCTGCTTGAACAGACTGTCGTTGAACGCGCCGAGTGCCTGCGTGCCGAAAATCGGAGCGAACCTCCGGCTGCGCAACAGGTGGGTGACATTTTGCATCAAGGCGTAAGGCGCCTTTCCTACGATTGCGCTTCGAACAGCGATAGCCAGCTTTGCGTCGGCTTCCAATTCCTATAACGACCAGCCGACACCATGCTGACCCTTCCCAACATCCTGACGCTCTCGCGAATCTTTGCGGTTCCGATCCTCGTGTTCCTCCTCTGGAAACCGATGCCGATCGACTATCTGGTCACCTTCGTCCTCTACTGCATTGTCGGGATTACCGACTATTTCGACGGCTACCTGGCGCGCGCACAGGGAAAGATCAGCCGACTCGGCCAGTTTCTCGACCCGATCGCGGACAAGATCATGGTCGCTGCGGTAATCGTCATGCTGATCGCATCGCGCCGCGCCGACGATGCGCCTCCGATCCTGCAGAATTTCGCGGTTATCCCCGCGCTCGTCATCCTGCTTCGGGAAATCATCGTGTCGGGGCTTCGCGAATTCCTCGGGCCGCTTAATGTGTCGGTCCCGGTCAGTGCGTTGGCCAAGTGGAAAACGACGCTGCAGCTCGTCTCGCTTGGCGCGTTGATCCTTGGCGGTGCGTTTCCGCAGACCTGGTGGGTCCATTCGACCGGGCTTGCGACGCTTTGGCTGGCAGCAGCGCTGACGTTGGTCACCGGCTATGATTATCTACGGGTCGGCCTTCGCCACATGGATTAAACGAGCTGGCGGGCCTCTTCGCGAAGGGTCGCTGCAAGCAACTGGAATTCCTCCTCGCGCGGGCTGGAGCGGCGCCAGGCCAATGCAATCCGTCGATACGCCTCCTTCGATGCCAGCGGCCGCGCCGTGACTCGCGTTCCCAACAAGATGCCGGCGTCGATCGCCATTTGCGGCACGAAGGTCTGGCCAAGCCCGTTGTCGACCATCTGGACGAGGGTGTGCAGAGACGTCCCAAGCATTGCCGCATCGGCGCGCAGGCCGGGACGGTTGCAAGCGGAAAGGGCATGGTCCTTGAGGCAATGACCGTCCTCCAGAAGCAGCAAACGATCTTCATCGAGCGTGTCGGCGTTGACCGGGTGATCGGCGGGCGCTTCGGAGTCCGGAAAGGCAATGAGCAGCGGGTCGTTGAACAGGTCGACGCTGTCCACCTCGCCGCAGGCGTAAGGCATCGCCAGCAGGACGCAGTCAAGTTTCCCGCGCTGCAGCGCTTCGCAAGCTGCCGAGCTGGTCTCTTCGCGCAAATAGAGCTTCAGCTTGGGCCATTGTGCACGAAGCCGGGGAAGTAGGGTCGGGAGCAGGAACGGGGCGATCGTCGGAATGACCCCCATCCGCAATTCGCCGGTCAACGGCTTGCCCTCGGCGCGCGCCAGGTCGGCCAGTTCCTCGGTTTCGCGAAGCACCTTGACGGCCTTGTCGGCAATTCTGCTGCCGAGCGAGGTGAAGCGCACCACGCGCCTGGTCCGTTCGACCAAGGTCAGGCCAAGCAGGGTCTCGAGTTCTCGGATGCCTGCCGAAAGGGTCGACTGGGTCACGTAGCACGTCTCGGCCGCCCGGCCGAAATGGCCGTGCTGGCGAAGCGCCACGAGATATTGCAGCTGCTTGATCGTGGGAAGGTGAACACTCATCGATTGGCTCGCTTAGTTTTGCGGCCTCTAATCGCTTTTCGCGATAATTGCGATAGCGCCTAGAAGAGCAAGCGGATGCCAACCACCAACAAGGTGACCGCAAGGATCGGCCGCAGCCGGGCATCGGGCGCGCGACTGCCGAGCAGGCTGCCAACGATGATTCCGGGAATGGAGCCGGCAAGCAACGAAAACATCAGCCCGAAATCGACCGCTCCGATAAACCAATGCCCTATCCCGGCAATCAGGGTCAACGGCACCGCATGGGCGATGTCGCTGCCTGCGATGCGCGCGATCGGGAGCTTGTGATATAGCACCAGCAGCGCGGTGATGCCCAGCGCCCCGGCGCCGACCGACGTGGTCGAAACCAGGATGCCGAGAATCGCCCCCAGCATGACCGTTCGCCGCGCAATCTTGTGTTCCGGTACGTTTTCCAGCTTTGGCGCCGCCCAGGCGACGATGCGGGGCTGGAAGAGGATCGCGATGCTGGTCGCCAGCAAAGTAGCGCCGAGCAATGGATTGAGAATTCGCACCGCATTTTCTTCGATGCCGCCGACCCGCGAGAGGATGAAGAGGGTCAGGATGGCGGCGGGAATGCTTCCCGATGCAAGCCGAGCCACAATTCGCCAATCGACGGTCTTGCGGCTGCCATGAACGGCGGTGCCGACCGATTTGGTAACCGACGCATAAAGGAGATCGGTTCCGACCGCCGTTGCGGGATGGAAACCGAACATCAGGACCAGGATCGGGGTCATCAGCGACCCGCCGCCGACGCCGGTCAAACCGACGAGCATGCCCACCAGGAAGCCAGCAACCGAATAAAGCGGTTCGAACTCGCTCAAATGAAGTCCTTCGCTGACCGCCCCAATTCGGCCTGTATCTGACCCAGCTTCTGTTCCTGCGCAAGTTGCCGTTTCGCGATTGTCCTTTTCGCTTCTGGCAATTGCGCCGGAGCGTGCCTAAATTGTGCCAGCATTGAAGGAGAAGCGCGTGCAAGCGCTGTTCGAATATCTGGATTCGGTCAAATCGCGCGATCCCGCCGCCCGTTCGCGGTGGGAAGTGTTATTCTATCCCGGCGTCTGGGCGCTTGGGCTGCATCGCGTGGCGCACTGGCTGTTCGGCGGAGAATTGTATTTCCTGGCACGCCTGGTGAACCACTTCGCTCGTGCGATTACCGCCATCGACATCCATCCCGGCGCGAAGATCGGCCGCAATTTCTTCATCGATCACGGCTTTACGGTCATCGGTGAAACCGCCGAGATCGGCGACTATGTAACCATTTACCAATGCGTCACGTTGGGCGGGACCAATCCCGCCGACGGCATTCCGGGCAAGCGCCATCCGACCATCGCCGACAACGTGGTGATCGGATCCGGCGCGCAGGTGCTCGGACCGATCCTTGTCGCTGCAGGCGCCAAGATCGGCGCGAACTCGGTGGTCACCCGCGACGTTCCGCCAGGCGCGACGATGGTCGGCATTCCGGCAAAGCCGGTCCTGGTCGACGCAACGGAGGCCAAAGCCGGTTTCATGCCCTATGGCACGCCGTGCAGCGAAATCGCCGATCCTGTGCTTGCGCGGCTGTGCGAACTCGAGCGCGAAATTGCCGTGCTTCGCGAAGCCCGCCGTCAGGCAGAGCCCAAGGCGAAGCGCGCTTGAGCGTCATCGCGCCCTTCCCGGGTCCGGGAGAGCGGCGCGCGATTACCGCATTCGACCGTAAGGAATTCACGCGCATCCTTGACCTATACGGAAGGATGGTCGCCGCCGGTCACTGGCGCGATTATGCGATCGACTTCAGCCGCGACGTCGCGTGTTTCAGCGCCTTTCGCCGCCACGCCGAACGCCCCGAGATCCGGATCGAGAAACGCCCCCAGCTTCGACTGAAGCAGGGGGCGTTCGCGCTCGTTTCCGAACATGGGATGGTTCTCAAGCGGGGCGATGACCTTGCGGCCGTTCTCGCCCCGGTCGAGCGCCGGCTTATGCGGCTGGTACGGGACTGACCTGACGGTCGACCATAGGCAGTTTGGAACGTAGCCCGTCCGGCAACGGCCGGACCACGGCTGCACGCGCCTGATGCCAGAACGCCGAAAGCAGCAGTAACGACGATCCGATCACCAGTGCCGTCAGTGCAATGTTGAGTTCGACGGCACCGAATTCGCGGAACAGCGATTGCAATGCCCACAGGACATAGGCCAGCGATGAGACCAGCAGCGCGCGGCGATCGATTGCCAGCGCGGTGATGCCAAGGGCGGCGTAAAGCAGGACGACAACGACGCCTTCGCCAATCGTCGCCTCACCATTGTTCAGGCCGAGCAAGGTGAAGACCGGATGGACGATCATCGGCGCGGCCAGAAGGTGAAGCCAGAAAGCGACATCGCTGCGCCGTGTCGTGCGGGCCGGATCGGACGCATCCCAGCGCATGGCAAACAGGAACACGCCGATTCCCAGAACCAGGACGAACCCCAGGATGATGTCGCGGATATTGTCGACGCGTCCGATCGCCGCGACCAGCAGGCCGACCGCAATGGCAGCGACGGCGGCAGCACCCGCCGCGATGGTGATTGGAACCTTGAAGGTCCTCCAATGCACCCACGCAGCGCCGGCGGCGATTGCGCCGGACGCGGCAGCAACGATGCCGGCGAGCGCCGTATTATTGTCGAAGCTGGCCTCGCCGACGATTTTCACCAGTCCGAACAGGCTGGTCAGGAAAACGCCGCCGACGAACGTCAGCAGGAGCAGGATTGAGGGCAAGGCCATTCGGCGCTTTGCCGTGAAGAACATCGCCAGACCCCAGCTGACGGCGGCAATGCCGGCGGGGGTTAGTGCGGTCGGGCCTTCGCCTTGCAGCGCCAGGCCCATCGACGTTCCGATCGATTGACCGATCCAACCGATTGCGAACAGCAGGATGGCCGCTGCGATGGTGACGAAAATATCGTTGAAGCCGGTGACGAGGCGAAAATGCTCTTCATCGACGGACGGGAGGGAGCGTTGGCCCTCGACAAAATTGCGAAGCGAGGCGGCGGCATCGGCACTTAACGCACCGGACGCGACCGCGTCGTTGAGATCCAGCTCACTGATCATGAAAATTACCCTCCTGTACGACCATCGTACCGGAAGGTGTATTAGCGTGTCAATACAGTTATGCGGGAAAGGAAAGGTTGGCCGGCACCCAATGCTGAAGGAGGGGTGGGATCTGGGTGCCGGCCGGGGGGTCGAAAACTCTATTAGCGGCAGCGGACCCGGCTGCGCTCGACCTCACGGCCGATCAGTGCGCCGGCAGCGGCGCCGAGGATCGTTCCGGTGGCGCGCTCGCCATGCGTGTCGATCGCGCGTCCAACCAACGCGCCGCCTGCCGCACCGACAATCAATCCGGTGGTGCCATTGGGTCGTTTGCACCGCAGCCGCCCGTTCGAATCGCGCCAGGTCTTGCCGTGATAGGATTGGCTGCGGTTATGCGCGCTTGCCGCACTAGGCACGGCCGGGACGGCAAGCGCGAAAATCGTCATTGCAGTTAAGGTCTTCCGCATCGTTGCGAACTCCGTACGCTGGAAACATTGCGAAGACGCTGGCCGATTGCGAAGGCGCTGGCGAGAGGTGGTTAACGTTAGTTGACCGCGTTAACGACGAGACGAACGGCAAGTTGAGGCGATGGGAGGCAATCGATGTGCAATCTTTATTCGATGACCGCGACGGTCGACGAAATAAAGCGCCTGTTCGGCCCCTTCGACGGCGATCGCGACAATCTGCCGGCCTATGATGAAATCTATCCCGGGCGGTCCGCTCCCGTGCTCCGGCGCGGCGAAAGCGGCGCGTTGCGGCTGGACACCATGACCTGGGGGTTTCCCGGCCCCGTGGCCGCGAAGGGCGGGCCGGTTACCAACGTCCGAAATCTCGCCAGTCCGTTCTGGCGGTCGGCCCTCGAGCGGCCCGATCGACGCTGCCTGGTGCCCGTCACCCGTTTTTCCGAATGGGGCGAAAAGCCTGATCCGGAAACGGGCCGCAAGACCAAATACTGGTTCGGGATGAACGGCGACAATGACCCGTTGTTTGCCTTGGCCGGGATCTGGCGGCCGGGCGATGGCGGCCCGTTCATGGCCTTCCTGACCTGCGCGCCCAATGCAACGGTCGGCGCGGTTCATCCCAAGGCGATGCCCGTCATCATTCGACCGGCGCAGGCGCAAACCTGGCTCGATGGGACGCGCGAGCAGGCCTGTGCCCTTGCGCAACCGTTTCTGGATGCCGACATGAGGCGACTGGACAGCGCTGCCTGAGGCGCGAGCAGGAGGGACGAAGCATGGCGAAGAAGGCAACCGCGGCGAAAGCCAAGAAGAAAGCGAAAGCTCCCAAGGACGGCGTCAAGATCACCGTCAAGGCGAAGTCCAAGGGAAAGGCCAAGGATAGCAAGAAGGGCAATGCCAACGTCGATGCGCTCGCCCGGCTTGCCGAACATCCGATCGTCTCCGACCTGATTGCGGTCGGTGCATCGGCCGCCGTCGCTGCCATCGCGCAGGGTATTTCAAGCAAATCGGGTAAGACGAACAGCCGTGCGGTCAAGGATGCCGGAAAAGCAGCGGCCACCGCAATCGGCCTGCGCCTCGTCCAGGAATTCAAGGCCGTCCGGGATTCGGCAGCCGAAGCCGCCGACAAGCGAGATTAACCGAAGCGGAGCAGTGTGAGCCGGGCGCGCGCAACGTCGCGCTCGGCCTCAAGCACGAACGGACCCGGCAGCACCGGATCCTTGCGGGCCGTCTCGATCGCCAGCCAGCCGCCCGGGGCGAGCGAATTCGCCTTGGCAATGGCCGCGACGACCTTGCTGCCACGACCTGCGTCGTAAGGCGGATCGGCAAGGATGAGGTCGAACTGGCGACCCGGCGGCAGGCGTTCGGCGGCAGTGCCAAGCACTTCGCCCGACTGGGCCGCGCCCAGTTTCTCCAGATTAAAGCGGATCGCCTTGACGGCGTCGCAGTCGCGATCGACGAACAGGCACCGAGTTGCACCGCGCGACAAGGCCTCAATACCCAAGGCGCCGCTACCGGCGTACAAGTCCGCCACCGACAGGTCCTCGAATGAGCCCATCCGGCTGGTCAGCATGGAAAACAGGGTTTCGCGCACGCGGTCGGCGGTCGGGCGTGTCTCCGACCCCTTGGGAGCGACCAAGGGCCGTCCCCGCCACGTTCCGGCAATGACCCTCACTTCAGGCTGTTGCGGAACCGGAAGAGGTCTTCGCGGCCGACTTCGAAAATCTGGCCCGGCGCCATGTCCTCGACGGTGAACGGGCCGTAGGCCGTCCGGATCAGTCGGCTGACCTGCAGGCCAAGATGTTCGAGCACGCGGCGAACCTCGCGGTTCTTGCCCTCGGTCAGTGTCATTTCGATCCAGCAATTGCGGCCGGTCCGCCGCTCCATGTTGGCGTCGATCGACCCGTAATGCATGCCTTCGATGGTGATCCCTTCGGACAATGCCTCCAGGTCCTGCTGGCTGACCGTGCCGAACGCGCGCGCGCGATAGACGCGGCGCACGCCGGTCTTGGGCAGCTCGAGCTGGCGCTTGAGTTCGCCGTCGTTGGTCATCAGCAACAGGCCCTCGGTATTGTAATCGAGGCGGCCGACCGGAATCAGGCGCGGCAATTCGGCGGGCAGGCGGTCGTAAATCGTCGCCCGACCCTTGGGATCGCGCTCGGCGGTTAGCGTTCCGGTTGGCTTGTAAAAACAGAAAAGTCGCGGCGCGCCCGGCTTGGCGACGGGATTGCCATCGACCGTCACCCCGGAAATGTCGTCGAGCAGCGTTGCGGGCGTGGTCAAGACTTCACCGTTGAGCGCGATGCGACCCTCGGCAATCATCCGCTCGATCTCGCGGCGCGACGCGATGCCCGCCCTCGCGAGCAGTTTCGCGATTCGCTGCGGGCCGTCTTCGCGCGGCTCGGGTCGCTTGCCTGGACCTTTGGGTCCAGACTTTTGTTGGCGCGTTGGCACCGGACTGCGCTTCGTTCGTTGCGGCTTCACATTGTTCGTCCTACGGAGTTTCTATGCTGTTCGGGAAGCGCAAGCGCCGCGTCAAGCGAGTCCTCATCATTGAGGATGAGCCGCTGACCGCGTTTGACAATGAAATGATGATCCAGGATGCCGGTTACGTGGTCGTGGCGACGCATGACGATTTCGAATCGGCGTTGGCGACGCTTGAAACCGAAGACGTCCACCTGATCTTGAGCGACGTCCGGTTACGCGGTGACCGGACCGGCCTGGATGTTGCCGAAGAGGCCAATCGTCGCGGCATCCCCTTGCTTTTCGTGACGGGTCACCCGCCGGACAATGCGCACGAACTGGCGATTGGCTGCCTGTTGAAACCCTATCGAGAAAAGACGATGCGCTCGTCGCTCGAGGCAATCGAAAAGCATTGCGCGGGGGAAGAATGCAAGCCGCCGAAAGGATTGACGCTCTATCCGCTGCGCG
Source organism: Sphingomicrobium sp. (assembly GCA_039934175.1). Taxonomy (GTDB): domain Bacteria; phylum Pseudomonadota; class Alphaproteobacteria; order Sphingomonadales; family Sphingomonadaceae; genus Sphingomicrobium. The sequence continues at coordinate 10,802 of JBDTMR010000004.1, read as the reverse complement.
GGGAGCCGTCGCCGATCGGTGAATTGGAAGATTAGAGGTAGGAGTCGACGCGGGCATGGAAGTCAGCGAGGCCTGCCTCCAAGGTCCCAAGCAACGTCTCTTTCTGAAGTCCGCTGACGAGGCCGCGATAGCATAGCTCCGCCGCGGCGAAATCTTCACCCGCGAAGGTCGCTCCGTCGAGCAGGTCCCAGCTTCGCTTCCAATGCGCCTCGGCCTCGTTGGTCTGGGGCTCCTCGGCGATCAGCATGAAATCCTCGACCAGGCAGTGTCCGACCGATTGCGGCGTTACCACCATGATGTTGATGTAGTCGGGGCTGACCACCACGATCGTGTTGGGGAACAAATGGTAAGTGAATGTGACCGCGCGGCGAAGCGCCGGCCAATCGTTGCAATCGACGCCGACCAGATAATCCGCCCGTCCGACCACCGCGCGCTGGTGATCGGCAATGCGGTCGGCGACGGTTATTCCGTCGGCGAAGAAGCTGGCGATGGTCGACGCGTGGAGGCGCTGGACGTGATAGGCTTCCAGGAAAGCATCGATCACCATCTTCCAATTGGCCGCAACTTCGTGCGTCTTGCGCTTATACAGGAAATGGTCGGCCACCCCGAACGCGTCGAAGTCTTCGCAGACCGGTTCGATCGCGGAGAAATCATCGTCGGGATTGCGCGAAAACCAGATCAGCCCGCCGCATTCATGGGTCGGGAAGCGCATCAGACCATGTTCGTTCTTGTCGAGCCCCGGGAAGCATTCGGCGCGCGGGAGGCCAAGCAGACTGCCGTCAGAGCGATAAGTCCAGGCATGGTAGGGGCAAACGATACGCGTCGCCGGTAGCGGGTCTTCGTCGTCGGACGTCAGCAATCTCGTCCCTCGGTGTCGGCAAACGTTGGCCAGAACGTGGGCCGTTCCGTCGTGGTCGCGGCTGACGATCACGGGTACGCCGTAATCGTCATGGGTGACGGCGCGGTCGGCGTGGGACAGCAGCGCCGACGGAGCGAGCAGAAGTGGCAGTTTCCCGAAGATGTTTGCTTGCTCGGCGGCGAAGCGGTCGGGATCGATATAAACGCTTGCCGGGACGGTCGTGATCGTCGTCCCGAGCGATTGCTCTCCGCGGATCAGGGCATCGGCAAGTGCAAGCTGTCCAGCCGTGGGCTGGAGGGAGCGAGGTGCATCCATTAACTCGGTTTGCTCTCTTAAATCAGTTTTTACAAGCCACTATTCAGTCCGTTTTTCGCTGCTAGCATGCCGCCAAATCGAAGCGGAGTGAAAAGATGGCGGCGACGCAAACGAGTAATGTTTCAGATTGGCGCGCGCGCCTTCCCGCTGGCCTTCGTCCCTATACCGAGGCCGCGCCATTGGCCGCCCTATTCCTGGGGATCTCGTCAGGATTTCCTTATGCGATGATCGGCGCAACGCTGACCACGCGGCTGAAACAGGATGGAATCGACAAGGCGACAATCACGGCGTTCAGCCTCGTCTTCCTGATGTACAATTTCAAATTTCTCTGGGCCTGGATCCTCGACGGCGTGAAAATCCCGCTGCTCGGAAGGCTTGGCCAGCGCGTCTCGTGGATGCTGGTGACCGGCGTCGCGGTGATGGCTTCAATCGCCAATCTCGCCCTCGTTGATCCGGCGACAGCAGGTGTCGGTGCCGTCGTCACCGCCGCCATCCTTGTCGGCATCGCGGGCGCAAGCTTCGATATCGTCATCGACGCTTATCGGATCGAGGCGCTTGAACCGCGCCAGCTCGGCGTTGGATCGGGCATGAGCCAATATGGCTGGCGCATCGGTTCGGCGGGTGCGGGTGCGCTCGCGCTGATCGTAGCAGCCCGCTCTGGATGGGAAGCAGCCTATCTTGCCTGCGCCGCGCTCGCGCTTCCGGCAATGATCACCGCCTTGGTGTTCGGCGAGCCCAAGCGTCACCGCGAGCCCAAGGGAAAGCCGGGGTTTGCGCGCGCCGTCGAATCGGTCTGGCGGCCGTTCGGCGAATTCCTTCGTCGGCGCGGCGCCATGCTGGTCCTGCTCTTCATTCTGCTTCACAAAATCGGCGACACGCTCGCCAATTTGACGTTCCGCTTGCTGTTCGACGACCTGGGTTTCACAAATGACGAAATCGCCATCTACGACGTCGGCGTCGGTTTCTGGGCCTACCTGATCGGCATTTTCATCGGCGGGATCATGTACACCAAGATGGGGATGAAACGCTCGGTCATGGTCAGCCTCATCTTGATGGCGGTGAGCAATTTCAGCTTCGCCATCCTTGCCGGAGCGGGCCATTCCAACTGGGGCATGGCAGGCGCGATCGGGTTCGAGAATATCGCCAGCGGTATCGGCGGCGTTTGCGTCGTCGCTTATTTCTCTGCGCTTTGCGACCTGCGCTTTACGGCATCGCAATATGCGCTGATCTCGGCTGCGGCCAGCATCGTCGGCCGGTTTCTGACCGGGACCACGGCGGGCGCGTTGATCGACGCCATCGGCTATCCCAATTTCTATCTACTCACCACTGCGGCGGCCGTTCCGGGCATCCTGCTGTTCGGCTGGATGATGAAGACGGGACTGGTCGACGCGGCGATGGGGACGGCCGGCATCGAAGGCGAGGGCGATGCCCGCGCCGATGCGCCGGCACCGACAAGCCAGGCGACAGACGAAGCCTAGTCCGGGACCTCGCCGTTCCGGGCCAGCGCTTCGCCGGCGAGGTAGAGCGATCCGGCGATGAGTCGCGGCGCGGGGAGTGGGGCGAGGGCTTCTTCCAGCCCCGCTGCGGCGATGCCGCCAAACTCTGCCACAAGCCTCTCCGGATCGTGATGCTCGTGGTCCGGGACCGGCACGAAGGTCAGCGAACGCGCGAAGGGTGAAAGTTGCCCGATGATCGCGGCGGCGTCCTTGTTGGCAAGAATGCCGAGGACGATTTGCATCGCGCCGCGCTCGGCAAGCAACGACGCAAGCGCGGCCGCCGCAGCTTCATTATGCGCGCCGTCGATCCAGGTCTCGTGGCCTTGTGTAAGCAGGCCGTCTTTCATTTTCTGAAAGCGCGCGGGCCAGTTGGCGCGAGCGAGCCCTTTGTCGAACGCCGCACGGTCGATCTGGAACCGGTCCTGAGCCTGCAACATTGCCCAGGCAAGATTGGCGTTACGCACCTGAAATGCGCCGGCCATGGTCGGCTGCAAGGTGTCATCGAACGCCCAGTCGCGATCTTCCAGCAACAGCGGCGCGCCATTCTTGGCGGCGATCCGGGAAATCGCACTTTCGATCGACGGTGGTTGCGCCAGCAAAACGAGTGGCACGCCCAACTTCGCGATGCCCGCTTTTTCGGCGGCAATGCCTTCGATCCGGTCGCCGAGGAACCGTTCGTGATCGACCCCGATATTCGCAATGCCGCAGACGAGCGGGCGCGCGAGGATGTTCGTCGCATCGAGCCTGCCGCCGAGCCCGACTTCGATCACGCAGGCATCGGCTTGGTGCCGCGAGAAGGCGAGGAAGGCCGCGGCGGTCGTCGCCTCGAAAAAGCTGGGGCCAATGTCGGCGCTTACCTGGCGAACCTCGCGCAACAATCGCGCCAGTTCGGTGTCGTCGACCAGCGTTCCCGCAATCCGGATCCGCTCATTGAAGCGGACGAGGTGCGGGCTTGTAAAGGCGTGAACTCGATATCCGGCAGCTTCCAGGCCCGCGCGAAGGAAAGCGCAGGTCGACCCCTTGCCGTTGGTTCCGGCAACGTGGAAGACCGGGGGCAGACGATCCTGCGGCCGCCCGAGCGCATCGAGCAACAGCGATATCCGCTCGAGCCCGAGGATATCGATGCCCGGCGAGAGCCGTTCGAGATAGCTGAGCTCGGCCTGGACCGCGGGGTTGGCCGAACGCGCGAAATCGACCATCAGGCGGCCTTCTTGCCGCGCCCCTTGGTCGGTACGAGATAGTCGATCAGGCGAGCAACCGTGTCTCTGAGATCGTGCCGTTTGACGACCATGTCGATCATGCCGTGATCAAGCAGATATTCGGCGCGCTGGAATCCTTCGGGCAATTTCTCGCGGATTGTCTGTTCGATGACGCGCTGACCGGCGAAACCGATGAGCGCATCGGGCTCCGCAATCTGGACATCGCCAAGCATTGCGTAGCTGGCCGTCACGCCGCCCGTCGTCGGGTCGGTCAGGATAACGATATAGGGCAGTCCGGCTTCGGTCAGTTCTGCGAGTGCGACGGTCGCCTTGGGCATTTGCATCAGCGACAAGATGCCTTCCTGCATGCGCGCGCCGCCGGCGGCAGTGAACAGGACGTAGGGGCATTTGTTGGCGATCGCAGCCTGGACGCCGGATACGAAAGCGGCACCCACCGCAATCCCCATCGATCCGCCCATGAAGGCAAAATCCTGGACGCCGATGACGGCCTTGCGGCGGCCGATCAGTCCCTTCGCGTTGATCAACGCGTCGCGCTCGCCAGTCGCTGCGCGCGCCGTCTTGATGCGGTCGGAATAGCGCTTGGTATCGCGAAATTTCAGCGGGTCTTCGCGAACCTCTGGCGACGGCAGGATTTCATATCCGCCCTTGTCGAACATCTGTTCGAACCGCGCCTTTGGCCCGATACGGTCATGATGGTCGCAGCGCGGGCAAACGAACAGATTGTCTTCCCACTCCTTCGTGAACACCATCGCGTCGCACTTCTTGCAGCGATGCCACAGATTGTCGGCGCTCTGGCGCTTGGGAAGGAACGGGATGGTGTTGCGGACTCGGCTCAGCCAGCTCATGCGATGCCTCTTGTCATGATGGCGCGGCGGGTAGCGCGAGCGGCGGCTTGCTGTCCAGTCACAGCGACGCCGCAATCTCGGCAATCGCAGCGGCTGGATCGCTGGCCGCCGTGATCGGGCGGCCGATCACCAGCATGCTTGCGCCGCTGGCCAGCGCGTCGCGAGGAGTCACGACACGCTTTTGATCGCCGACGTCAGTGCTTGCCGGGCGAATGCCTGGGACGACGAAATAACCGTCCGGCCATAAGGCACGGGCCGCCGCGACTTCGGCGCCCGAGCAGACGATGCCGTCCAGCCCGGAATCGCGGGCAAGTCGTGATAATCGTTGGACCTGATCGGCCGAACTGCCGCCAACCCCGATGTCGATGAGGTCGTCGGTATCGAGGCTTGTGAGCATGGTGACTGCAACCACCTTGGTATGCGCGGGTGCTGCTGTCTTGGCAGCTTCCAGCATCGCGCGACCTCCTGCGGCATGGACCGTCAGGACAGTTGGAGCGACAGGTCCAAGCGCGCTGACCGCTTTGGCAACGGTGTTTGGAATGTCGTGCAACTTCAGATCGAGAAAAATCGGCACCCCCAGAGCGGCGATTTCGGCAACGCCGTTCGGCCCGTTGGCACAGAAAAATTCAAGGCCCAGTTTGAGTCCACCGGCGTGCGTCATGACTTTGGTCGCAAGCGCTTTTGCGGCCGCGATGTCGGGCGTGTCGATTGCAACGAAGATCGGGGACGTCATCGAAGCGACCCTTCATCGCTGTTCGGGGCGGGCGGCGGCGGCGGCACAGCGCGCGACTGGGTCTCGACCGCGAGTCGTCGTTCGACCCGCCACAATTTTCCGCGCATGACCAGCCAGGTCGGAAGCCAGACGGCGAGCGAGACGAGGAGCAGCAGGAACGGCAATTTGATCGTCACCTGAAGACCGCCCCACAGGGTCAGGCTCACGTCCGCCCAATTGGCACCGGCAAAGATGACCGCGAGCACGGCGACCAGGATCCAAAGCAGGGTTTTGAGGAATGGCATCGTCGCTCCTTGGCCGCGCCCTTAATCTGGCGCACGAAAGAATGCCAGACACTCACGGTTCGTCTCTCGCCTGAGTCGCTTTAGCGCACCGAGGCATTTCCATGCTTGAGCGCTGCGCAACACTCGGCAAGGTGCTGATTGGCGGGAGGAATATTGGTTGGAACGAGTCTGGAAGTTGGGTCTTGGCGCGTGTTCGCTGGCGGCCCTCGTATTTGTTGCGATGGGCGTCGGTCCTGAAAAAAGCCAGGCGCCGGCGCGGGCCGGCAATGGCGCCAGCAATATCGTCGCGCTGTCCACCATCTCCCCGGCCAACCGGCGCGCGATAGACTACGCCTCGTTCGACCGCCGCCTGCAGCGGCTATCGCAGCAGCCGACGATGGTCGGCATGGCGGTGGGAATCGTCGAGAACGGCCGAATCACCTTTCTCCACGGTTATGGCGAGACCGAGGAAGGGTCGGGCGACACCGTCACGCCATCGACGGTATTCCGTTGGGCTTCGGTATCCAAAGGCGTGGCCGCAACCATTGCCGGCAAGCTGGTCGAGCAAGGCAAGCTGGATTTCGACGCGCCGATCGCGAATTACTCGCCCAGTCTCAAATTGCCTGGCGGGAACGAACATGTCGCGACTCTTGGCGATGTGCTTAGCCACCGGCTGGGACTTTATCGGAATGCGTATGACGACAGGCTGGAAGCCGGTCAAAGTCCGGCCCTGATCCGTCAGACCTACGCCACGCTGGCGCTGCTTTGTGCACCCGGAACCTGCTGGAGCTACCAGAATATCGCCTACGATTCGACCAGCGAAGCGGTCACGAAGGCGACCGGCAAGCTGTACCGGGATGCCGTCGTCGAGCAATTGTTTCGTCCGCTCGGGATGACCTCTGCAAGCGTAACGCGCGAGGGGATCGAGAGCGCGAAGAGCTGGGCTCGGCCGCATAGCGTCGGCCGACGCGAGCTGCCGATGAGCGACGCATATTACCGCGTGCCGGCCGCTGGCGGTGTGAACAGCAACATCAAGGACATGTCACTTTGGATGATCGCGCAGATGGGCGGAATGCCCGACGTGCTTTCGCCCAGGGTCCTGCAGTCGATCCACGCGCCGCTGGTTCAGACGCCGAACGAGCGTAGCCGTCTGCGCAAGTTTCGCGAGCGCCTGAGCGATCCCTATTACGGCTACGGCTGGCGGTCCTACACCTATGCTGGCCATCATATTGTCGGGCATCGCGGCGGCGTGAACGGCTATCGCTCGCTGATCCTGTTCGATCCCAAGTTGAAGAGCGGCGTGGTTGCGCTGTGGAACAGCAACACCTCTCAGCCTGGCGGGCTGGAATTCGAGGTGATGGACATGCTCTATCATCTGCCGTTCCGCGACTGGATGGAGATCGACGGCAAAGGGGCCAAGCCGAGTGACGTTGCGGGCGCCGCGGACGACGCGAATTCCGGAGATGTCGCGGCGCGTTGACCGCACCCCCGCCGCCATGAAATGATGCCGGTGTCGTCGTCATGAATTGGGGGTATCGCCATGCGCCGTTCCATCTTCATCGTCGCGATCCTGATCGCGGGTTGCCAACAGAAAGCCGCTGATCCGGCCGCAAATGCCGCCGCCCCTGTATCCGAAGTAACTGCGCCTCGAGGTTTCGCTGCAAGTCCCAGTTTCGATTGCGCCCGTGCCGACGGTCAGGCGCAAGAACTGGTCTGTTCCGATCCCGCATTGGGCGCGATGGACCGCGAATTGTCGCGTCTTTTTGCGCTTGCCGAAGCTGACAAGATGCTCCCGGCCGATGGGTTGGCGACGTTGAGGGCGAATCAGCGCGGCTGGATCAAAGGGCGCGATGATTGCTGGAAAGCCGATGAACTTCGCCAGTGCGTGATGACGTCCTATGCCCAGCGTATCCACGAATTGCGGCAAGGATCGAAGGCAGCCCGCGCCGAAGCCTCCGAAAGCCTGTCGATCGGCCCGCTGGCGTATTTCTGCGACGGCATCGATGCCGGGATTGGGGTGACGTTCGTGAAGTCCGATCCCGGCGTGCTGTACATGGAATGGACGGACCACAGCATGGCGTTGAACCAGGTCGAAAGCGCTTCTGGTGCGCGCTATACCGGACAATGGGACGGAAAGCCTTGGCAATTCTGGATCAAGGGACGCGAAGCGACATTCTCCGTTCCGGGCACGGGCGATTTGGCATGCCGTGAGGAAGAGATCGGCTAGCCGCAGGGCGATTTTTCGCCTTCGCGGTAACCTGGCATATGCTGGATGCGCTCGACTGGTCGCAGGCAAGCGGTTTCACCACTGGCAGGGAGAAGAAATATGACGAACGCAATTGTCCGCATGGTGACCTTCGGCAGCGTCGGTCTGGCAGCGGCATTGGTCGCAGCGCCGGCCAGCGCCCAGGATGTCCAATCGGGCCCGAACGGCACATGGGAAGTCCATTTCCCGGGACCGTGCACGGTCTATTACGATCGTACCGGCAACCGCACTTATGACACGCCGCCCTGCAACAGCAGCGACCGCCGGGTCGCCGATGCGGCGGTTCGCGCGCGGCTGGGCGGCGGTTACGGCAATCAGGGTTACCCGCCCGCCTATCCCGGTGGCGGTTATCGACCGGGCTATGGCGCTGCTGAACCACGGGTGCAGATCAACAATGGCGGCTGGGGGATCGTCGACCTGCGCAACGGCTGCATCGTAACCTTCAATCGCGACGGAACGCGGATCCACGACACCGGACGCTGCAACAGCCAGATGCGCGTCTATGCCCAGCGCCTCTTTCAGCAGCGGGCCTCCGGCGGCGGTTATCGTCCCGGCTACGGCAACAATGGCTATGCCCGGCCCGACCTGCGCGTTTCCGGCAACCGCATCACCGTTCGGATGACGGGGACCAACTGCACCTATATTTACTCGACCGGCGGTAATCACATCCAATCGCTTGGCAACCAGTGCAATTCGCGCCTGCGCGATGTCGCCAACCAGGCGGTTCGTGAGTGGCGGAACCGCGGTCGTTATTGATCGGCCGATCGCCGCAATGACGAGGAAGGGCTGGACGAACCGTCCGGCCCTTTCTCGATTGCGGAACCGCAGCGCATGACGGTCCGTTCGTCGGGCATGGAACAGCAACAACAGCAATCGCACGCCATGCCGAAAATGGGATGGGGAACGTTCGCCGCGATGATCGCGGTGTCGACCGTCATCATGTTCGGCCTGATGTACCTCAACACCTATCAGATGGATCACGTCTTCTTCAGCCAGACGCGGATGTGGATGGCGCTGTATATGGGCGCCGCGATGGCCGCGATCATGCTTGCCTTCATGTGGAAGATGTATCCGGGGCAGGGCGCGAAGATCGCCGTGATGATCGGATCGGCGGCGGCGTTCGCCATCGGCCTGGGCCTCGTCCGAAGCCAGGCGACTGTCGGCGACGAGGCATGGATGAAGGCAATGATCCCGCACCACAGCATCGCCGTCCTGACCAGCAGCCGCGCCCACATCAAGGACCCGCGTGTCCGCGAACTCGCCGACGGGATTATCGAGGCACAGATCCGCGAGATCGAGGAGATGAAGCTGCTGCTCCGCGACATGGAAGCGCATGGCTCCCGCGGCACCGGCGCCGACCTGCCCGCACGCCCGACCACGCTGACCCCGCAGATGGCGGCCGAGGCACAAGGCAAGATTCGCTAGTCGGCGACCGACTCACGAAAATGGGGCCGCCCGACAGGCGACCCCATTTCCGGTTTCCCGATGGTTCAGGCGTTCAGCGGGATCGCGCTTCGCGTCTCCGCGCCGGTCGGCTGCGCTTCGCTAAGAAAGGCGATCAGATCGTCGATCAATCGTTGCTTGTCGGTCGCAAAGACCCCGTGCGCCGATCCCGAATATTCGATCAGCTTGGCGCCCGGCACGGCCTTGGCCACTTCGCGCGCGGTGGCGTCGATCGGCACCGTCTTGTCCTCGGTGCCGTGGATGACCAATGTCGGTGCGGTGAAATTGGCCAGGTCGGGACGGAAATCGGTCGTCGCGAATGCGGCCGCCGATGCCAGCGTCGGGCGCTGTCCGGCCATCATCGCCTGACGCCAGAAGTCGTTGAGCACGCCTTCGCTGACCGGCCGGTCGATGAAGCCCTGTCCGAAGAAGTCCTTGGCGAAATCGGTCATGAAGGCCGCGCGATCCTTCTTCATTCCGGCGGTCATCTCGTCGAACGTCGCCTGCGGCACGCCATTGGGATTGTCGTCGGTCTTCAGCATGTAGGGCACGACCGAGGAGATCAGGATCGCCTTGCTGGTGCGGCCCGGATAGCGCGTCTGGAACCGGGCAACCTCGCCGCCGCCCATCGAAAATCCGGCGATGGCGACCGGGCCGTCGATCCCGGCGTGGTCGAGGATCGCCGCGACGTCGTCGGCGAACGTGTCGTAATCATAACCGTTCCACGGCTGGTCCGACCGGCCGAACCCGCGGCGATCGGGGATGATCGATCGATAGCCCTCGTTGGCCAGCGCCAGCGCGACATCGTCGAACGTGTCGCCGGTCAGCGGCCAGCCATGGCTCAGGACGATCGGCTGTCCTTCACCCCAATCCTTGTAGAAGAGGCGGGTGCCGTCCTTGGCTTTTGCATAGGGCATGAGCGATTCCTTTCGAGAGTGGCCGCGAAAGGGGTGCGCGGCTCACGACAAAGAAACGCATCGTCGCCGCAATCGTTGCCCGCGCCCGTCGCGCAATCGGGTCAGTCGAGCGCGGCGAACCAGTCGGCGTAGGGTGTATTCTTCGCCATGTGGCGGTTGTAATCGGGGGCACCATCGTCCCACCACAACGGCCCGCGCTCGCCCAACGCCAGCTTGGCGGCGTGGACGTCCGCGCGCGCGGCCTTCTCCGCATCTTCGTCCGCCGCCTTCAGCGCCCGCCCGACCGCGGCGCGCGCGGCCATCAATTCATCGACCAGGCGCTGCCGCTCGGCGGGGTCCAGCGCGGGGTTGGAACAGCGCCACAGCCGTCCGCGCACCACGAAATAACGGCCGTCGGGCGTGGTCGGATAGGTCACCCGGCGTTGGTGGCCAGCCAGCGTTCCAG
>JBDTMR010000003.1:0-25338 GCA_039934175.1 Sphingomicrobium sp. | reverse complement strand
GGCGATGGCGCGGCCAACCAGGGCCAGGTCTACGAAAGCTTCAACATGGCGCGTCTGTGGGACTTGCCGGTGATCTACGCGATCGAGAATAACCATTACGCGATGGGCACCAGCGTCGAACGGTCAGCATCGGAGCCCGATTTCTACAAGCGTGGCGAAAGTTTCCAGATCCCCGGGATCCAGGTCGACGGCATGGATGTGCTGGCGGTCCGGGCTGCCGCCGAAGAAGCGATGGCGTGGACCCAGGCGGGCAAGGGGCCGATCATCCTCGAACTGCTGACCTATCGCTATCGCGGCCACTCGATGAGCGATCCGGCCAAGTATCGAAGCAGGGAGGAAGTCCAATCCTACCGAGAGCAGCGCGACCCGATCGAACATGCCGCGCAGGAGCTTGGCAAGCTTGGTGTGTCGGAAGACGACCTCAAGGCGATCGACAAGGAAATCAAGGCGATCGTCGTCGAAGCTGCGAAGTTTGCTGAAGAAGCGCCACAGCCCGACGCCGCAGAATTATACACCGATGTGCTGGTGGAGAACTACTGATGGGCGTCGAACTCAAAATGCCGGCGCTGTCGCCGACAATGGAAGAGGGCACGCTGGCGAAATGGCTGGTCAAGGAAGGCGACAGCGTTTCGTCTGGCGATATCCTGGCGGAGATCGAAACCGACAAGGCAACGATGGAATTTGAAGCCGTCGATGAAGGCACGATTTCGAAGATCTTAGTCCCGGCCGGGACCGATGGGGTCAAGGTGGGCACCGTGATCGCCGTGATTGGTGGAGACGGCGACGAAACTGCATCTGCGCCTGAGCCGGCGAGTCAGCAAACCGAGCCAACGCCGACGGCGGCGAAGGAAGAGGTCGAAGCGCCCAAACCGCCAACCAAAGCGTCGACGATCGCGGCCACCGACGTACCTGCCGGTACGAGCATGACGTCCACGACCGTCCGCGAAGCGCTTCGCGATGCGATGGCGGAGGAAATGCGCAAGGATGAGCGCGTTTTCGTGATGGGCGAGGAAGTCGCGCAATACCAGGGCGCCTACAAGGTGACGCAGGGCCTGCTCGACGAATTCGGACCGAAGCGGGTCGTCGATACGCCGATTACCGAATATGGCTTTGCCGGCCTCGGTTCAGGCGCAGCGATGGGCGGACTTCGCCCGGTCATCGAGTTCATGACCTTCAATTTCGCGATGCAGGCGATCGACCACATCATCAATTCGGCGGCCAAGACCAATTACATGTCTGGCGGCCAGATGCGCTGCCCGATCGTGTTTCGGGGACCGAATGGCGCGGCAAGCCGCGTCGGGGCGCAGCACAGCCAGAATTACGGCCCCTGGTATGCCAGCGTACCGGGCCTGGTGGTAATCTGTCCTTATGATGCCGCCGATGCCAAGGGTCTGCTCAAGGCCGCGATTCTCAGCGACGATCCGGTGGTCTTCCTCGAAAATGAGTTGCTCTACGGTCAGAGCTTCGACGTTCCCGATGTCGACGATTATGTGCTTCCGATCGGCAAGGCCCGGGTTATGCGCGAAGGGGCCGATGTCACCATCGTCAGCTACTCGATCGGCGTCGGGGTTTCCTTGCAGGCGGCGGAGACGCTGGCAGGGGAGGGGATCGACGCCGAAGTGATTGATTTGCGCACCTTGCGCCCGCTCGACAAGCAAGCAGTGCTGACGTCACTGGCCAAGACCAACCGCGTCGTGGTGGTGGAAGAAGGTTGGCCGACCTGTTCGATTTCCGCGGAAATCATGGCGATTTGCATGGAAGATGGCTTCGACGATCTCGACGCGCCCGTCATGCGCGTAACCGACGAGGATGTGCCGCTGCCTTATGCTGCCAACCTCGAAAAACTGGCGCTGATAAATGCCGACGATGTCGTGAAGGCCGCTCGGGAAGTCTGCTATCGCTAAGACGATCGGTTCGGCGGGCGAGCGCGACATTGCCCTTGTCCGTCACTACTGGCCGCTGGAACTTCGACCGGCTTTCGACGCGCTGATGGCCATCGCTGACGCGTTCGCCGACATTGTCGCGACGTCGAGCGAGCCCGCCCTTGGCGCCATTCGGCTGGCTTGGTGGCGTGAAGCGCTCGAGCGGCTCGATACATTTCCAGCACCGCCGGAGCCGCGATTGCAGGCCGTTGCGACCGAGCTTCTCTCACTCGGCGTTTCGGGCAAGGACATTGCGGCGATCGAAGATGGCTTTGCCGCACTCCTCGACGAAGCACCGGATGCAGACAGGGTCGTCGCCAGCGGTGCGGCGATGTTTGCGTGCGCGGCGAAATTGCTTGGCGCCGAGGACAAGCGCCTACCCGAGGCGGGTGGATTATACGCCGTCAGCAGGGCGGTACGATTGGGCTTCATGGCCTATCCGGAAAAAGAAGGTCCAGGGTCGCTCGTCGGGCATCGTTTTGCTCGTTCGCTCCGTCCGCTCACCGCATTGGCGCGCCTTGCCGCCCGTGATTTCAAGAATGGCACCGAGATTGAGACGGAAGCGACCCCCGGACGCGCGATTGCATTGCTGTCGCACCGGATGGTCGGGACGATTGCGTAAGGCCGCAAACCGAATTAGCGTAATTCTTGCCGGATTGATTTAGCCCTCGGAGTAAAGTGATGGGCCGTTTTCTGGCTGGCGCTGCCGCCACCTTTCTGATGCTGACTGGTGCTTTCCTGATATGGCAGGGCCGCGCCCAACAGCCTGACGCGCTGGGCGCGCCGCCTCCGATGTTGGCTGCAACGCCCGCCGGGCAGGCCATTCCCGCCATCCCGGATGCGCCATCGGCCGATCCGAAGACCAAGGAGCAAAAGCGCTTTGCCCGCGCTGACAAGAATGACGACGGCAGGATCACGCTTCCGGAACTGGTCGAGCCGCGACGCAAACCGTTCTCGAAACTCGACATCAATGGCGACGGAAAATTGAGTTTCGAAGAATGGGCGGTCAAGACGATCGACAATTTCAACGATGCCGATGCCGACAAAAACAAGGCACTGACTGCAGCCGAATATGCAACGACTGCGCCGAAGCCAAAGGCCAAGAAGCCCGCATGTAGCTGTGGTTAGGCTGGAACCGATTCGGTCCGGTCGATCCAATCCTTCAGGGCGACCCGAGCGCGCTCGGTGTAGAGCTTCTTTCGGTTGGCTTTCTTGACCTTCGGGCCTTCGATCGGCGGCATTAGCCCGAAATTGATGTTCATCGGTTGATAGGTGTCGGCATCGGCGCCACCGGTGATGTGATGAAGCAAGGCGCCGAGGGCCGTTTCGACGGGAGGCGGTGGCAAGATCTCGCCGCGTTTTTCGGCAGCGGCGAAGCGAGCCGCAAGCAAGCCGATCGCCGCACTTTCGACATAGCCTTCGCAGCCCGTGATCTGCCCGGCGAAACGGACGTTCGGCGATGCCTTCAGCCGAAGCTCGCCGTCGAGCAGGACGGGTGACTTGATGAAGCTGTTGCGGTGAATACCGCCCAGGCGCGCGAATTCCGCGTTTTCTAGACCTGGAATCGTACGGAAAATACGGACCTGTTCGGCATGTTTCAGCTTGGTCTGAAAGCCGACGATGTTCCACAATGTGCCAAGCGCATTGTCCTGGCGAAGCTGGACGACCGCATGCGGCCAGCGCCCGGTACGCGGATCGTCAAGGCCGACGCCCTTCATCGGACCGAAACGCAGCGTTTCGGGGCCGCGTGCTGCCATCACCTCGATCGGCATGCAGCCCTCGAAATACGGCGTGTCCTTTTCCCAATCCTTGAATTCGGTCTTTTCGCCGTCGTTGAGGGCTTTGATGAAGGCGTCGTATTGCGCCTTGTCCATCGGACAATTGATGTAATCCTTGCCGCCCGACCCGATCGGATCCTTGTCCCAGCGCGACTGGAACCAGCATATTGTCATGTCGATACTGTCGCGATGAACGATCGGTGCGATCGCATCGAAGAAGGCAAGGGCGCCGGTTCCCGTCACCTTGGCAATCGCGTCGGCGAGGCCAGGCGCGGTCAATGGTCCGGTCGCGACGATCGTCGGAACATCGGTCGGCAATTCGTCGATCCGCTCGCGCACGATTTCAATGTTGGGGTGGTCAGTCAGTCGCCTGGTGACTTCAGTGGCGAATGCCTCGCGGTCAACCGCAAGCGCAGAGCCAGCCGGAACGCGGTGTATTTCGGCGCAAGCCATGATCAGACTGCCGAACGCACGCATCTCCTGATGGATCAGGCCGACGGCGTTACTTTCGGCGTCGTCGGACCGGAAACTGTTCGAACAGACCATTTCCGCCAGCCTGTCGCTCTCATGCGCCGGCGTCGTCTCGCCGCTCCCGCGCATTTCGCTCAGGCGCACCCTTAAGCCTGCGTTGGCCAACTGCCAGGCAGCTTCGGAGCCTGCAAGCCCACCACCGATAATCTGAATGTCGTGAATGCTTTGCTCAGTCATATGGGCCGCCGCTTAGCGGCAGCGGCCCAATCCGACCAGTCCTAGACGTCCGCACGTTCTTCGGACTTGGTGGCATTGACCATCAGTTTTTCGATATCCTCGATGGGATGCCCGGTCATTTCCTTGTCGATCTCAACGACCACACGCTTTTCGGCTTCCTTGTGCAATTTCTTGCGGATTTCGCCCAGCGTCTTGGGCGGGGCGACGATCGCGAGCGCGTCGAAATCGTTGGTCAGGGCACGCTTGTTGATCGCCTCGGCCGCCTGGTGCGCCCAACGATCTTCCTCGAGTTGGTGAAAATCTGTTTCTTCATATGCGGATCGGCCCGTCGTACCCGATTGGAAGACCCGTCCCGCTGTGTCCGTGCCAAGCTCGCGGTCCGGCGCATCGTCGCGTTCCCGGTGACGCTCAACGCGAAGGTCGATCTGGTTCTGATCGCCTTCGTTGCGCAGGAACAGCATCTTGCGCCCGTCCGTGACCAGGACAAGGGCGTTGTTGGGAAGGGGCATATGCGGTCTCCTTTTCGTGTTGACTGATAACCAGCCAACGAAGCGGAGACCGCGCTCGTTCCGCTTTCTTATTCGCCGTCGTCCGGCCCCGCCGCGAGATCCTCTCCGACCATCGCGTCGGGCAGTGCGGCATGTTCATCGCCGCCTTCGAGTTCGATCTCTTCTTCTTCGGATTCCTCGATCTTGGCAACCGAGACGACGCGTTCGTTCTTGCCGACGTTGAAGACCGTCACGCCTTGAGTATTGCGGCCCGTAATCCGAATGTCGGCAACCGTCGTCCGGATCATCTTGCCCTGGTCGGTGACGAGCATCAGCGATTCGCCGGGTGCCACCGGGAAGCTGGCGACGACCCCGCCGTTTCGTTCGGACGTTACGATGTTAATGATGCCCTGACCGCCGCGGTTGGTGCGGCGATATTCATAGGTGCTGGTCCGCTTGCCGTAGCCATTTTCGGTCACGGTCAGCAGGAACTGCTCCTTGTCGGCCATCTCGGCATAACGATCCGGGGTCAGGCCTTGGGCACCTTCGTTGTCCCGCCAGCGGGGCGATTTCAGATAGGCCTCGCGATCCTCCGGCGAATTTCCGCCGCGGCGAAGGATCGACATGGAGATCACTTCATCGTCGCCGATCAGGCGAACCCCGCGAACGCCCATCGACGCACGGCTCTGGAATTCGCGGACGACGGTCGATTCGAAGCGGATCGCCTTGCCGTTGCGTGTCGCCAACAGGACATCGTCATCTTCGGTGAGAAGATCGACCCCGATCAGGCGGTCGAGGTTCTGCTCTTCGCTGTCTTCGCTGTCGCCCTCATCGGCATTGCCGAACTTCATCGCGATCTTGCCATTCGACGGGATGTTAGTGAACGCGTCCATGCTGTTGCGCCGCACAGTGCCTTTGGCGGTGGCGAACATCAGGTGAAGGTTCTTCCATTCCTCCTCGTCCTGAGGGAGCGGAAGGACGGTCGTGACAGTCTCACCTGCCGCGAGCGGAAGTATGTTGACCATCGGGCGGCCCTTGGCGGTCGGCCCGCCTTCGGGCAGGCGCCAGACCTTCATTCGGTAAACGCGGCCGATGTTGGTGAAGAAAAGCACCGGATTATGAGTCGACGTCACGAATAATTCGGTGACGATATCCTCGTCCTTGGTGCTCATGCCACTGCGGCCCTTGCCACCGCGCTTCTGCTCGCGGAACAGCGCAAGCGGGGTGCGCTTTAGGTAACCGGTCATCGTCACGGTGACGACCATGTCCTCGACCTCGATCAGGTCCTCGTCCTCGATCCCGTCGGCGGCGGGTGCGAGTTCTGCAACGCGTGGTGTCGCGAATTCGGCTTCGACCTGACGGAACTCCTCGCGCATCACCTCGTAAAGGCGGGCGCGATTGCCAAGAATATCGAGCAACTCTCCGATCGTCTTGGCAAGGCCTTCCAATTCTTCGCCAATTTCGTCTCGGCCCAATTGGGTCAGGCGATGAAGACGAAGCTCGAGAATTGCCTTCACCTGGGCTTCGCTCAGGCGGTAGACCGTTCCTGCAGCCTGCGGTTCGACCGCTTCGACGAGGCGGATATACGGCCGGATCTGCTCGCCGTCCCAATCGCGCGACAGGAGTTTCTCACGCGCCTCGGCAGGCGTGCCCGAACCGCGAATCATCTTGACGACTTCGTCGAGGTTGGTGACCGCGACGACCAGGCCGAGCAACAGATGCGCCCGTTCGCGCGCCTTGAGCAATTCGAACTTCGAGCGGCGGGTGATCACTTCCTCGCGGAACTTCACGAAGCTTTCGATAATGTCGCGAAGCGTCAACGTTTCGGGCTTGCCGCCACGAATCGCCAGCATGTTCGCCGGGAAGGAGCTTTGTGCCGGTGTGTGCCGCCAAAGCTGGTTGAGGACGACTTCCGGGGTCGCGTCGCGCTTCAGTTCGATGACGATGCGGACGCCGAGGCGGCTCGATTCGTCGCGAATGTCGGAGACGCCCTCGATCCGCTTTTCCTTTGCGGCTTCTGCGATCTTTTCGACCAGCCCGTTCTTGCCGACTTGATATGGAATTGCGGTGAGCACGATCGACTTGCGATCGTTGCGACCTTCTTCGACATGGGCGCGGCTGCGCATCATGATCGATCCCCGACCGGTCGTGTAGGCACTGCGAATGCCCGAGGTGCCGAGGATCAGCGGGGCGGTCGGGAAATCCGGGCCCTTCACAAATTCCATTAGTCCTTCGACGGTGATCGCCGGGTCTTCGATATATGCGTGACACGCCGCAAGCACTTCGCCGAGGTTGTGAGGCGGGATGTTGGTCGCCATGCCGACCGCGATGCCGCCCGCGCCATTGACCAGTAGGTTCGGAAATCGGGCAGGGAGGACCTGCGGCTCGCTCTCGCTCGCGTCGTAGTTGGGCGTGAAATTGACGGTATCCTTGTCGATATCGCCAAGCAGGAAGTTCGCGACCTTGGCGAGACGTGCCTCGGTGTACCGCATCGCGGCTGGCGGATCGGGATCCATCGATCCGAAATTGCCCTGACCGTCGATCAGCGGGACGCGCATCGACCAGTCCTGAGTCATCCGGGCGAGCGCGTCGTAGATCGCACTGTCGCCGTGCGGGTGATATTTACCCATGACATCGCCGACGATGCGGCTGGACTTTCGATAGGGGCGACCCGCGACATAGCCAGCTTCCTGGCACGCATAAAGGATGCGGCGATGGACGGGTTTCAAACCGTCACGAACGTCGGGCAGCGCGCGACTGACGATGACGCTCATCGCATAATCGAGATAGCTGGTCTTCATCTCCTCGACGATGGAGATGGGTGCAATGTGCCCGTGATTGTGCGGGCTCTGGTCGTCGGCTGGAGGCTGGGTAGCCAAGGCAAATCCTGTCGTAGCTGTTCAAATGACGCGTTGCGGGAATCGGGCGTCGCACATGACGCTCCGGCCCCCACGAGCCTGCTAGCCGATGCGGCTGCCCAGCGCCACCCCGCGCACGTACGCGAGCGAGCGCGGGCGCGGGCGCGGATTGGCCAGCAGCATCGCCGCTAAGTTCTTGAATTCCCAGTTTGTTCAATCGACGTTCAGTCGCCAAAAGCCATTACTTGGCAGTCTTTCAATCCGGGTCTATTCCCCAGCCATCAAAATAATCAATGACGTCGTGCCAACGCTCGGCGGAGAGGAGCATCTTCAATGACCTATTCGAGCAAAATCGCCCTGGCCGTGGCGATGATCGCAATTGCTACCCCATCAGTAGCGCAGCGGATTCCCGTCGGAGGCAGCTCAACGAATAAGAAGGCGCCTGACGGTGCCAAGCCGCAAATGGACGATGAAGTAAAAAGTGAAGGCGCGACCTCAACTACAGGACGCAAGCTTACCGTTTCCAAGGAGGCGCAGAAGGCGATCCTTGCATTGCAGACGGCTGTGAACGCCAACGAGACGACGACAATCGCGACCTTGGTCGCCGAAGCGCTAAAGGTCGCCAAGACAGCTGACGATAAATTCATCATCGGTTCCAATCAGGCCCGTTCGGCGACAGGCGCGAACGATCTCGTTGGGCTGAAGGCGGGCCTCGACATCATGGCAGCATCTGGCTCGGCAGAAAATTCCACGATGTCGATGAATTATGCCGACCTCGGCAAGCGTCTCGTTGCTGCTGGTCGCACGCCGGATGGCATTGCAGCGCTAGACAAGGCCGTTTCGCTCGACGCGAACAATTCTGCTGCACTGGCACTGCTGGCCGACCAGAAGTCCAAAATGGGCGACAAGGTCGGTGCGGTCGCGTTGATGCAGCGCAGCTTCCTCGCCAGCAAGGCGAGCGGCGCCAAGGTTGCGGAGGGCAATTACAAGTTCGCTGCCAACCTGGCGTTCGACGGTAAACTTGCGGCCGCCAACGACATCGCGCTCGAGTGGGCTCGTACCTATCCGTCGCCCGACAGCTGGCGCGGTGCGGTGACAATTTATCGCGGGATCAGCCAGCCGCGTGGGCAGCAGCTCGCGGACATGTATCGACTGGCGCGCGCGACCAAAGGGCTTAAGGGCGAAGCCGACTATCACGGTTATATGACCACCTTGGTTGGCCTTGGTGCGTTGACTGAAGCGAAGTCCGTCCTCGCCGAAGCCGCCACTGCGCCGAACATCGATATGACCAAGACGCAGTTCAAGGAAATTGCCGCGAAGACGGCCAAGGCGCCGACGCGCGCGGCGATCGATGCTCAGGTGAAGGCGGCGGCAACTCCTGCCGCAATGATTTCCTCGGGTGATGCACTGTTCGGCATCGGTGCCTATGCCGAAGCGGCCGGACAATATCGCACTGCGCTTGCCAAGGGTGGCGACGCCAACCTGGCGAACCTTCACCTTGGCATGGCGCTTGCCCGGTCGGGCGACAAAGCAGGGGCTGCAACCGCGCTCAAGGCCGTTGGCGGAGCTCAGGCTGCGATCGCAAAATACTGGTTGATTTACGTCGGCGGTTGATCCGCGACATCAACCAACAGCCAGTGGGGGCGCCGGAGCAATTCGGCGCCCCTTTCGCTGTCCCGAGATGCGCGTCCCGAATTGGGATGGTTAATCGCTCCGACCTGCCGCAACGCAGCCAAATCGCCATAGAAGATTTGCGTAAATTCGTTTGGATTGAAGACGGAGTAAATCACGGTTGCGGTTTGACGATCGCCTGGCAACGGTACTGTCACAACCGGTCGGCTCCGCGCACGACCGGATTGTCCGCTGGCGCCAACTGGTCGATCTAATTGCGCGGTCGGGCGGGGCGGGCGATCGCGATTTGCTGTCCAAGGCGCTGGATATCGTTCGTGACGACCGCTCGAAGGTTCGTGAGCCCCTCCGCGCGGCGGCGGCAAGATCGATTTCGGGGACACCCGTTCCACTTGCGCTGCTGACCCTGTTCGCAAAGGACAAACTGTCGGTCGCCGCTCCTTTGTTCGCGGCCGCCGAACTTGATGGCGAAACTTTGGAGCATTTACGCCGTGAATCGTCACCGGAGATGAACGCGTTCCTCAACAACCTTCACCCGCAAACCCGTATCCAGACAGCACCGACGGAAAATAAGCCGTCAGCCCCCGCCGAGCCGTCGATCGGGGAAATGGTCGCGAAGATCGAGCGTCTTCGCATTGAACGGGCACCGGTTGCCGATCTTTCGGAGAAGGTGGGTGCACCGCGGCCTGATGAAATCGCCGCTGTTGCACCGTCACCCGTACCGGCTCCAGCTCCAGGGCCGACTTCCGTCCCGAAGCCTCGCGCCCGTCGCCAGCCTGCAAGTGACGAACCTGCCTTGTTCCGATGGGAATGCAATCCTGGCGGTGAGATCGACTGGGTCGAGGGCGTCTTGCGTGGCCCGCTTATCGGGCGCTCGATTGCCGATGCGGACCCGGATGAAGGCGTGGACGAATGCGTCGAGCGTGCCTTCAAGGTCCGTGCGCCGTTCCGAAATTGCCTGTTGGAATTGCAGATGACCGGCGAATTGGGCGGCCAATGGACAATCAGCGGCGCACCCGCGTTTGCCCCTGGCGATGGCCGTTTCGTCGGTTATCGCGGGGTTGCGAGACGCGGTTTGCCGACCGATGGCGACCAGGTAATGACCCCTTCGCCCGAAACGCCGAGCGGTCACGATACGCTTCGCGAAATGATCCATGAGATCAAAACGCCGCTAAACGCCATTATCGGCTTCGCTGAAATCATCGACGGGCAATATTTCGGGCCGGCACATCGTCGTTATCGCCTGCGCGCAGCGCAGATCGTGACCAATGCCCGCCTGTTGCTCGAGGCTGCCGAGGATCTCGACTTCGTGGCGCGGTCGCAGTCCGACCTCGCCGATTCCTCCGTCATGGCATGGGTTTCCGATGTCGCGAGTCAGTTGACCGAAAAGATGATCTCGCGTGCGGTACGGCGGGGCGTCCTCATCGATATCGACGATGCCATTCCCGGCGGCGGCGGGCGGAGAATCAATCGTGATCTTGCCGAACGGCTCGGCCTGCGCTTCGCCGACGCGATGGCCAGCGCTGCCGTTCCCGGCGAACGACTGGCCGGCACGATCTCGATAGCCAAGGAGGACTTCGTCATGTCGGTCGCCCGACCAGCATCGCTGTCGCTAGCGCGCGGCGATCGACTTCTCGATCCGGAATTCGCGGTCGATGGAGGAGACGATACGGCGCTTGGCTTGGGATTCGGCCTGCGGTTGCTGAACGGTCTGGCTGCTCTCGCGGGCGGTCGGCTGGAAGTGGATGGCGGTGCGCTGACTCTGGTTCTCCCCACAATAAAGGAATGAAACCATCGTCGGGCTTGGCGTCACCGCCAGACGCGGTTATCGCGCCGCACGCGGGTGGGGCCTGTAGCTCAATTGGTTAGAGCTGGCCGCTCATAACGGCTTGGTTGCGGGTTCGAGTCCTGCCGGGCCCACCAGCAAATCACTTGCCCCCTGCGAATTTGGCGACTAGCGGGCTGGCGGAGTCGGGGAGTGGCGCAGCCTGGTAGCGCGTCTGCTTTGGGAGCAGAGGGTCGCAGGTTCGAATCCTGTCTCCCCGACCATCGCCATGCGCAGCCAGTCCGGGGGACTGGCGAGCATGGCGATCATGAGCGACAAGCGAGGGTCGGTGACCGCCCAAACACATCGTACTACTTGGCGGCGTTGTTGCTCACCGTAATGTCGACATCGGCGCCTTGTACCTTGTCTTTGGCAATCTCGGCACCATTCGCCACGGCTGCGCCTACTTCCTTGCTGTCATCAACGATTGCAGCGCCCGCTTCTTGAGCCCCGCTCTTGATGTCGTCGACGGCATTCTCTGCAACATCCTGATTATATCCGACCGTAACGGAATTGTTGCCTTCGGTGACCTGACAGGCCGCGAGCATGGCAAGGGGGGCAAGGGCGATCAGTCGCATGAATTTTCCTCCGTTCGTTCGTTTGCTCAACGCCGCGCGCGCGGTTTCGGCCCCGCTGCAGGAGCAATCGGTCCGGCAAGGATTGCCAGAGTCGCCGTCCACGCGGCGACATTCTGCCGCAATTGAACAGGATCGATCTTGTCGAGCGTGTCGTCGGGCGTATGGTGGTAGTCGAAATAGCGGGTGCCATCCTGGCTTAGGCCGACACCGGGCAATCCGTCGCCGAGCATCGGTCCAATATCAGATCCCTCGGCTTCGTCGAACGATCCTGTAACAATTCCGAGCGGCGCGAGCGCGGCTCCGATCTGGCGCGCTTCGTCGCGCCGCGCTTCACCCAGCTTGCTGTTCACCTTGTAAATCCGGTCGGCCCCGAAATCGCTCTCCATCAGAGCGTGGTGCGGTTGCTTGCCATATCTCGATTGATAGTCGAGTCCGCCGAACAGGCCGACTTCTTCCGACCCGAACCAGACAATGCGGATCGTCCGCAGCGGGCGCCCCGCGTCCATGACATGCTTGGCGGCGGCGGCAGCGATCGCAACCCCCGTTGCATCGTCGATCGCGCCCGTGCCAAGGTCCCAACTGTCAAGATGGCCACCGACCAGGACCGGCGGGAGCGATGGATCTCGTCCGGGCACTTCGGCGATGACATTGCCCGATTGGCCGCCCTCGTGCTTCTGACTGACCAGGATGAGCCGCATGATTACCGGCTGACCGCGCTTCAGAATACGCGCCAGTTGTTCGGCGTCTGGAACCGACAAGGCGCCTGCGGGAATCGGCGTTGCGCCATTCTGGAACGTCTGAACGCCGGTATGCGGATTGCGATGATGGTCGGTTCCGGCCGATCGAACGATGATCGCGATCGCGCCTTTCATCGATGCGACGGTTGGTCCGACCCGGCGCGGCGTTCCGCCCGGCCCGTAGCTTGAACCATCCTGGGTCGGCGCCATGCGATGATCGACGAAGACGATCTTGCCCTTCACCGCGCTATCGGGGGCTAGGCGCAGTTCGTCGATCGAGTTGAAGGCGACGATCTCTCCGTTGATGCCAGCGGGGCCGGTCGACGCGCTGTTGCCGAGCGCGGCGACCGCCAGTTTCTGCGGGAACGGAGCCAGGATCTCCGCGCTTTCGCTGCCCCGGGTCCAGACGGGAAGGGAGAACGAATCAACGCGAACGTTTGCGAAGCCCATTGCCGTCAGTTTGCGGACCGCCCACGCCCGCGCCCGCGCTTCGGCGTCGGTTCCCGCAAGGCGCTGCCCGACCTCCGTAGTCAGCCCCTCCGTTATATCCCAGGCATAATGATCGTTGACCAGCGTATCGTCGCGCAGCGCCGAGATTCTCGGATCGACGACGACTGGCGGCGGCGGGGCCTGCTGCGCGATGGTCGGAGCGGCGATTGCGGCCAGGAGCGCCGCTGCGATGAGGGAACGGTTCATGCGAAGGACGCTAGGGGTCAGCGCGCAACCTGTCACCATCCGCTTCGACCAACGGCCTAGAGCAATCGCATCTGCGCGCCTTCGGGCGGTTGAAACAGGTCGCGCCTGAGCGGAAATTTCGATTGTGGCAGCCCATATCGCGCAACCGCTTTCTCAAACCGCGTCTTCAGCAATTCGGCCCAGACTCCTTGTCCTTTCATCCGGCTGAAGAATTTCGGATCATTGTCCCTGCCGCCTCGCATCGCATTGATAGTCGCCATCACCTTTGACGCGCGATCGGGGAAATGGTCTTCGAGCCAAGCGCGAAACAGGGGCGCCACTTCGTGCGGCAGTCGGACAGGCAGGTAAAATACACCGCGCGCCTTGGCGGCGGCCGCCGCCTCGACGATCGCGTCGAGTTCGTGATCGCTGATTTGCGGCACGACCGGAGCGATTGCGACATGGCACGGGACGCCAGCCTCGCTCAGCGCCTTGACGGCAGCAAGGCGCTTGTGCGGCGCCGGAGCGCGCGGTTCCAAAATCCGAGCGGTCGCCGCGTCGAGCGAGGTGATCGAAATGGCGACTGCTGCAATGCCCATCCCGGCCGCCGGCACCAACAGGTCGAGATCGCGAAGTACGCGGTCGGACTTGGTCGTGATGGTGAAGGGATGGCGAGTCTCGAGCAGCAATTCGATCAGCGATCGCGTGACGCGCCAACGCTCCTCGATCGGCTGATAGGGGTCGGTATTCGTCCCCATGGCAATCGGCGCGCACTCGTAGCCGGGCCGCGACAGCGCGCTGTGCAACAGCTTGGCAGCGTCAGGTTTCACGAACAGGCGGCTCTCGAAATCCACGCCGGGTGACAGGTCGTGGTAGGCGTGGGATGGCCGCGCAAAGCAATAGATGCAGCCATGTTCGCAACCGCGATAGGCATTCACCGAGCGATCGAAGCCAATGTCCGGCGAATTGTTGCGGGTCAGGATCGTCTTGGCGCGCTCGATGGTGACCGTGGTCTTGCGCCTCGGAATGTCGTCGAGCGCTTCGACCTGGTCGAGCCAGTCGCCATCGACGACATGCTCCTTCAGATTGAAGCGCGTTGGCGTGCGATTGCGGGTGGCCCCGCGGCCATGGATCGACTCGACCGACATCGGCCGAACCTATCGCCCTCAATGAGAACGAAGCAAGAACATTATTAGCGCGTGGGTGGCGTGGGGAAAGTCGGCCATTGGCGTTGTGCCAATTCCTTCAGTGTCTTCGGGGTCGTCCCTGCCAATTGTTCGTAAACCCACATGTTGCGCAACACAGAGGGCACATAATAACGCGTTTCCCAATAAGGCAGGCTTTCAATCCAGAGTAGCGGATCGCCCTTGTCGTTGAGATAGTTCCAGCGGCTGACCGGGACGGGACCCGCATTATACGCGGCCATGATCTTCAAAATCTGTCCCTGGGTCACCGCATTTCGGCGCATCAGCTCGATAAAGCTCTGGCCATATTCGACGTTGGTTGCGGGGTCGGCGAGATTGCCGACTGCGGTTCCCCGCTGACGGGCGAAGTCTCCAGCGGTTCCAGGCCGCACCTGCATCAGGCCGACGGCCCCGGCGGGGCTGACCGCACCGCTTCTAAAATCGCTTTCCTGCCGAGTGTGCGCCCAGGCCAGCGCCGGATCGATTCGCCATCCCCCACTCGGCGTCCAGCGCGGCAAGGGAAAGCGATCGGCGGTCGTCATCCGGACCCCTGCCTGGCCATTATGCGCAAGCCAGTAAGCCGCTCCGTGCAAATCAAGCTCGCGCGCCTTGGCGGCGAGGGCGGCATGGTCGTTACGATTGCCGATTCGCGCTTGGTAGCGGATCATTTCTTCGGCCAGACCCCGCTCCCCGATCGCTGCAAGCCCAACTGCCCGTTTTACATTGGGGAGTTGCTCGATAATCAGTGGCGCTCTGCCGGGGCGGGCCGGGGTCGTTTCGATCCCCAGCGTTTCCCGGGCAAGAAGGCCATAGAAACTTTCGCTCGACCGCGCCGCAAGCCGAAGCAGCACATCGACCTGGTTGGGGCGGCGGCAGGCCTGTTCGGCGCGCGACGCCCAGAATGCGCCCGCCGCCGCAAGTTCGGTTTCTGCGCGGCCGTAGGCAACACCCTTGAAATGCCGGGATGCCGCCTCGCAATCATCCATCCGCCATGCGGCCAGCCCGGCGATCCAATGCGCCTGCGTCGCCCATTCGCCGCTCTCGGTCGCGATGCCGACCTCGGCAATGCGGCGCGCATCGGCATCGCGGCCAAGGACATAATAGATCCATGCCACACGCTGGGCCATTTCGGCCCGACCTTCGGGCGTCAATTGGTCCGCACCGGCAAGGAACAACGCTTCGGCTTCCGGGGCCAGATCGGCCTTCACCATCGGATCGAGCGCAACGCGCATGGCATCGGCAGCCGGATCGCCGCTGACGGGTCGCGACCGGTGCCGCCGCGGCGCGCTGTTCAAAGGCACGATGCGATAAGAGGGGGTGATCGGTGGCGGATCGATCATGCCCCGACTGACTGCCATGCGCTGCAGCTGGGCCGCCTTCGACAGATCGGGCGCCTCGGTCAGCAAGGCGGCCAGCTCGCTGGCTTCGACCTTCGGACTGTTCTTTGCCGTGAACAGCTCGGCCTTCGCGACGGGCTTGAGCGGATGGTTCGGAAGCGCGGCGATCCCTGCTCTTGCGCCTGCCCAGTCGCCCGCCCTGATGGCGGCAAACACGCCGCGCCAGTCTTTCGGCACCACCAGCGGACGGAGGGTCGGCGTCGTCGGAACATTCGTGATCGGCTCGGGCGTCGTCAGGATCGGGCGGTCTTCGTCGTCGGTTTCCGGTACCGGCGACAGCGGATCCTTCGTCTGCGCCGACAGCGGTGCCGCCACCAGGACCAGCAGGGCGATTGACCACCGCATTCTCATTCCTCTTCCATCAGCAGCAATAAGTCGCGCCACGCCAGCGCCTTCTCGGCTGGACGCTTGAGCAGCCACGATGGCGCGAACGTCGCGATGGTCCGAACACCCTCGATCCTGTGGATCTTGCCTCGTGCCTTGCTGGTCGGCGCATTGAGCAACGCCTTTGCCGGGCCGTCGCCAAGCAGGATCAGCCGTTTCGGCGCACCGAGCGCGACGTGGTGACGGGCGATTTCGGCGCACCGCGCCGCTTCGTGATCGTTCAGTCGCGCACCGGGCGCCGCCATGCACGACAGGCTTGCAAGATAGGCTTCCTCGGCCTTGATGCCGATGGCGGCCAGCATCCGGACGGCCAATTCCCAGGCTTCGCCGCCGATTGGCCGGTCGCCGTCGTCGGTGCCGGGAATGTCGGCAAGCAGCATGATTGGCGCGCCGACGCCGCCGCGCGGAAGGATCCGGCGCGCGCCAGGACGATCGAGCGGCAACTCCTTGGTTTCGCCGAGCCACGATCGAAACGATTCGAAATCTGCGGGGATTGGTGCGGGCGGTGTCACCGCAACGGGTGGTTGAGGCGCACTCTCCGCCACAACCCTTGGCGTGGCCAGCCACTGGCGTGGTTGATCGTCGACAATCGTGTCGACGCCGCTTTCCATCCACCATTGCAGCAGCCGCGCGGCATCTTGCCGGTTGATTGTGATTCCCTCCGCTCCCATGACGTTACCGTGGTCCAAGGTTGACGGCGCGGTCAAGGAATTGGCAGTGCTGCTCACGACAGGCCGAGTTGGCGATGCGACGGGAAAGGGTGACATGAGCGACCGCGAATCGATGGACTATGATGTCGTGGTCGTGGGCGCTGGCCCGGCAGGCCTTTCGGCGGCGATCCGTCTCAAGCAACTTGCCGCCGAGCAAGGTCGGGAAATTGGTGTCTGTGTCCTCGAAAAAGGAAGCGAAGTCGGCGCTCACATCCTCTCGGGTGCGGTGATCGATCCAAAGGGGCTCGATGAACTCATTCCCGACTGGAAGGACAAGGGTGCGCCGCTCGGCGTTCCGGTTACCGACAACAATCATTGGGCATTGACCGAGAAGGGCAAGATTGCATTCCCGCATTTCCTGATGCCGCCGTTCCTTTCGAACAAGGGCACTTACACCTGCAGCCTGGGCAATCTGACGCGTTGGCTTGCCGGACAGGCCGAGGAACTCGGTGTCGAGATCTTCCCGGGTTTCGCGGCCGCCGAAGTGCTGTTTCATTCCGACGGCAGCGTCAAAGGTGTCGCGACCGGGGACATGGGCGTGGCCCGCGACGGCACGCACAAGCCCGATTATCAGCCGGGGATGGAATTGCACGCACGATACACTTTCTTTGCCGAAGGCGCGCGCGGCCATCTGACCAAGGAATTGACGCGAATCTTCGCACTGCGCAAGGAAAGCGGGCCGCAGGTTTACGGTCTTGGTATCAAGGAGTTGTGGGACGTTCCTGCCGATAAGCATAAGCCTGGTCGAGTGATCCACACCCAGGGCTGGCCGCTCGACGATGCGTGGGGAGGGGGCTTTCTCTACCATCAGGAAAATGGCCAGGTCGCGCTCGGCTTCGTCGTCGCGCTCGACTATGAAAATCCTTATCTTTCGCCTTTCGAGGAATTCCAGCGCTGGAAGACGCATCCGTCAATCCGTGCCGAGATCGAAGGCGGCAAGCGTGTTTCGTATGGCGCCCGCGCCATCAATGAGGGTGGCTGGCAAGCGATCCCGCAACTCGCCTTTCCAGGCGGTGCGCTGGTTGGTTGCGCTGCAGGGTTCGTTAACGTGCCGCGGATCAAGGGCAGCCATACGGCGATCAAGTCGGGCATGCTGGCCGCCGAATCCGCCTTCGCCGCTGTCGTTGACGATCGGCGCAGCGATGTGCTCGACGATTACGAGCCCAATTTACGCAAGAGCTGGATCGCCAGGGAATTGCAGATGGTGCGCAACGCCGAACCGGCGGTCGCACGTTGGGGCGGGACGTTCGGGACCTTGTTTGCCGGTCTCGACATGTGGCTCAACTATCTCGGCCTCAAGACGCCGTGGACCCTTCGCCATCGCCACACCGACGCCGAGCACATCCGGCGCAAGGATTCGGTTGCGCCGATCGCCTATCCGAAACCGGACGGCAAATTGAGCTTCGACCGGCTGTCGTCGGTGTTCCTGTCGAACACCAATCATGAGGAAGATCAGCCGATCCACCTGACCCTGAAGGACGCCGGCGTCCCGATCGAAGTCAATCTTGCGCTCTACGATTCGCCCGAACAGCGTTATTGTCCGGCGGGCGTCTACGAAATTGTGCAGGAGGGGGCTGGGCCGCGCCTCCAGATCAACGCGCAAAATTGCGTCCACTGCAAGACGTGCGACATCAAGGACCCGACACAGAACATCAATTGGGTCGTCCCTGAAGGTGGCGGAGGGCCGAATTATCCCAACATGTAGATTGCCAACCGGTAGATTCATCGTCGCCGCGGCGCTGGCCGGCATCGCGCTTCCCGCAAGCGCTACGACGCCGGGCGAAGCCAACCGATTGTCAGATTATGTTGCCGCAAGGGCCGCCGATTCGCTGGGCAACCCGGGTGAGGCGGCGACGTTGCTGGCCCAGCTCCTTCGCGAGCGACCGGAAGATGTCCGTCTTCGCGAACGCGCCGTTGCGCAAGCGATTGAGGCGGGCGACATGAAACTCGCCCTGCAACTTGGCAAATCGACGCCATTTTCGCAGGCGCCACTCGAATTTCGCATGCTGATGCTTGCGGACGATCTGCGCCGCGGTCGAGATCGCGAGGCTTTGGCCAATCTTCGCGATCGGACGGGAACACTCGATTCGACCTTTCTGTTACCATTCGTCGAGGCCTGGACTCGCGCGGCCAAGGGCGATCGCAATGCGGCGCAGAGTCTCGACCGGGTTGGGAAACAGACATCGCTTGGCAAGCAGGTCGACGAACATCGTGCCCTGATCCTGCTCAAGCTGAAGCAGCCAGCGCAGGCTTTGCCTTTCGCCAAGAAAGCTCTCGCCAATGCCGGAGGGCGGGCCGATCGCCTGCGGCTCGCTTACGCCGACGGCTTTCGCGCCGCGGGCGACGTGGCGTCGGCCAATGCCATGCTTGAAGGCGGCGGACCGGCGCTTGCCAATGGACGCGCCCGACTGGCCGCGGGTAAACCGCTCGATCAGGCAGTAGACACGCCAGCGGAAGCCTTTGGCGAATTGATGCTGGGCCTCGCGATCGCGCTCAATCGGATGGAAGACAAATCTCTGTCGGTCGCGCTTGCCCAGACGGCGCGTTATGCCAATCCGGGCAACGGGGCGGCGTCCTTCTTGCTTGGCCTGCTCCTCGATGATGCCAAGCGAACCCCTGACGCACTTGCTGTGCTTCAGTCGATTCGCGCCGACGATCCGTTTGCGAGCCAAAGCGCCGATTCTGAAATGCGCATCTTGCTCGCTGCCCACCGGGCGAAGGAGGCGCTTGTGCGCGCCCGGCAGGTTGCGGCCGCCAACCCTGGCGCCGATGGGTTTTCGCGAATTGCTGCGGTCCAGGGCGACCTCGGCGATTATGCCGGTGCTGCTGGTTCTTACGCCCAAGCCATCGCCTCGTCGCAGCAAAGCGGCGGCTCCGACGAGATGTGGACTCTCCATCTGTTTCGCGCCGGTGTCCTGGAAGATGCCAATCGTTGGGAAGAGGCGAAGGCCGAGATCGCGCAGGCGATGGCCTTGTCGCCAGAAAATGCGCTGCTCTTGAACTTTCTGGGTTACGGCAAGCTGGAGCGCGGCGAGGATCTGGACACGGCGGAAGCGATGATCCGCAAGGCCAGCGCGATCCGTCCCGACGACGCGTCGATTACCGACTCGCTTGGCTGGGCCGAATTCAAGCGCGGTAAGATCGATGAAGCGATTGTTACACTCCAGCGCGCGGCAGACCGCGATCCCAACCAGTCCGAAATCCGCGAGCATCTCGGCGACGCGCTCTACACTGCCGGTCGCCGGATTGAAGCCCGCTTTGCGTGGCGCGCCGCCTTGGTCGGTTCGGACGAAAAGGCGGTTCGCGATCGGATCGAAGCCAAGATCGCGATCGGGCTCACTAAAGCCACCGCCGCGCCGTGACCCGAATTTCAGAGCCGGCCCCGGCCAAGCTTAATCTGGCGCTGCACGTTCGGCGCAAGCGTGAGGACGGACGGCACGATCTGGAAACGATTTTCGCCTTCTGCACCGATGGCGACATTCTTCATGCCCAGCCCGCCGCAACCATTTCGCTGGAGATCGACGGTCCATTCGCCGGTGCGCTCAGCGGCGAAGAAGACAATCTGGTCACCGCGGCGGCTAAGTCGCTCGCCAGAACGGCAGCAGTTGCTGGCGGCGCGCGGCTTACACTGACGAAGAATTTGCCGGTTGCTTCGGGGATTGGCGGGGGCTCTGCCGATGCGGCGGCTACGCTCCGCTTGCTGACCCGCCTGTGGCAGATCGATCCCAGCCACGCCTTGCAGGTCGCTCCCACGCTGGGCAGCGATGTTCCGGCATGTCTGCTCAGCATGACGTCACGCGGCGAAGGGGCTGGCGATCATCTCGCACTCGTCGACGCCGGTGTTGCTGGCGCCCCGGTGCTGCTCGTCAATCCGGGCGCCACGCTTTCAACCGGCACAGTTTTCGCAGCCTGGGATGGCGTGGATCGCGGCCCGCTTGCTGACTGGCGTGAAGGACGCAACGACTTGGAGACGCCAGCGCGGTCGATCGTCCCGGTCATCGGCGACGTGCTTAACTGGTTGGCGGCGCAGGAAGGTGCAAGCCTAGCGCGGATGTCGGGAAGCGGCGCGACCTGTTTCGCCTTGTTCGAAAGCGAGGCGAGTCGCGAGAAGGCAGCAGAAACCTGCCCGCAGGATTGGTGGCATCTGGCGACGTTCCTGCGCTAGGGGGGCGCGATGACCCGACCGATCCTCACCGCAGAAGTGATGCATGCCACCGAGCAGGCAGTGATCGACGTTGGCACGACTGTCGACACGCTCATGGACCGGGCTGGCAAAGCCCTCGCCGAAGCCATTTATGCTCATGCGGGGATGCGGCCTGCCTTGTTCCTGTGTGGCCCCGGCAACAATGGCGGTGATGGCTATGTTGCCGCTCGGTATTTGCGCGAGAAAGGTGTCGACGTTCGCGTGGCGGCGCTGGGCGAGCCGAAGAGTGTCGCTGCAAAGTCCGCACGCGACTCTTGGGGCGCCGCCGTTGAGCGCATCGAGAATGTCCAACATGCACCCGTCTTCGTCGACTGCCTGTTCGGAACCGGACTTTCGCGGGGTCTCGACCCGCTCGTCGCCGAGAAGTTGTCGACGCTTGCGGCGGCTGCGACCGTCACGGTCGCCTGCGACCTGCCGAGCGGCGTCGACACCGATAGCGGCGCAATTCTTTCGCCAATCCCGCAAAACGACCTGACCGTCACCTTTGGAGCGATGAAGCCTGCGCATCGTCTGATGCCGGCGATGGCTGCGATGGGCCGTGTCATCGTGGGTGACATCGGTATCGTTGCGTCGAGTGACTGGCACGAAGTCGGCACCCCTTCGTTGCCGCCGATCGCGACCGACGCGCACAAATATTCGCGCGGACTCGTCCATTGTCTTGCCGGCGCGATGCCCGGTGCCATCGCGCTGTCCGCGCTTGCGGCGGCCAGGGCAGGGGCGGGCTATGTGCGTATCTCGACGTCGCAGCCGATCGGCGGTTTGCCGCATGCAATCGTCCAGACCGGCGATGCCCAGCTCAACGATCCCCGTATCGGTTGCCTGATCGTCGGGCCCGGTATGGGCGACTTGCCGCCGGTGCTGACACTGGCGCTGACCAGCCACGCGCCCAAGGTCGTCGATGCCGATGCGATCCGCCTGGTCGGCGATCCTGCCCGATTGCATGGGCAACATGCGATTCTCACGCCGCATCAGGGCGAATTCGAAGCGTTGTTCGGAATGATCGAGGGAAGCAAGGCCGTCCGCGCGTTGGAAGCCGCCCGACGGGCGCAATCGATCATCGTCTTCAAGGGGCCGGACACGTTGGTCGCCGCGCCTGACGGACGATTGGCATTTGCACCGCCGGCACCGGCTTGGCTGGCAAGTGCCGGAAGCGGTGACGTGCTTGCCGGAATCATCGCGGCGATGCGTGCGCGCGGAATGCCCGCGTTCGAGGCGGCCTGTGCCGCCGTCTGGCTTCATGGCCGGGCCGCCGAAGTGGCCGGACCGTCGATGATCGCCGACGATCTAGCTGCCGCTATACCAAGCGTCCTGGCATGAGCGATCCGATCGTCCGGATTGCGGCGCGCGGAGATGGCGTAAGCGCATCCGGCAAGCATGTCGCCTTTGCGGTGCCAGGGGACCAACTGGCGGACGACGGATCGCTCGTTCGCGGGCCGGGTCATCAGGCAGCGCCGTGTCGTCATTTCCCCGAATGTGGCGGATGCCAGCTCCAGCATCTCACCGATCCCGCTTATGCCGATTATTGCCGCAGCCGTGTCTCGGGGGCGCTGTCGCAACAAGGCATCGATACCGTCATCCGTGTTCCGTATCTGTCACCGCCGCGCAGTCGGCGCCGGGCGACGCTGCGCTTCGTTCGGGCAGAAGGCCGAATCATGCTCGGCTTCAACGCCGCAGCGACCAATCGAGTCATCGACCTCGCCGAATGCCTTGTCCTGCGCCCCGAACTGTTTGCCTTGCTGAAACCGCTCCGCGGCATGATCGGTCGGCTCGGCGGTCGGGCAGGCGAGGTGCAGCTAACGCTGACCGACCAAGGGAACGACGTTGCGCTCAAGGGTGTCAGGACCGAAGGACTGGAAGCGATCGAGGCACTCACCGAATTTTGCGAGAACAATCGACTTGCCCGCCTGAGCATTGATGAAGGATATGGCCCGGAACCGCGCTACGAACCGCGTCCCGTTACGGTCACGCTAGGAAGCACCGCGGTGCCGCTGCCAATCGGCGCTTTCCTTCAGGCGACCGTAGATGGGGAAGCGGTTCTTGCCGCCGCCGTTCGCGAATCGACGGCGGGTGCGGCAAGTCCGATCGACCTGTTTGCCGGGCTTGGCACCTTTGCTCTTGTATTGGATGGAAAGGTTACCGCCGCAGAGGCGTCACGCGATGCGATCCTCTCGCTGAAGCGCGCGGCGCCACGGATCGATGCCCAGCACAGGGATCTTTACCGTCGGCCATACGATATCGCCGATCTGGCGGCGCACGACGCGGCCGTGCTCGATCCGCCGCGATCCGGCGCCGAAGAGCAAGTCAAGCAACTCGCGCTCTCTACCGTGGGACGGATCGCTTATGTTAGCTGCAACCCGGCGACCTTCGCGCGCGATGCCGCAATCCTGGTAGCGGGCGGCTACCGGCTCGACTGGGTTCATCCGGTCGGCCAGTTTCGCTGGTCCACCCACGTCGAACTGGCGTCGTCTTTCTCGCGATGATCAGCCGTGAATAAAGCCGATCGCCGCGTGAAGAGTGAGCGCTAGCAGGAACAACGTCGACAGGATGAACAACGGGAAACGGACCTTCAAGTCGTTAAACGTATTCTGGACGACGCTGTGAACGATCCTAACCGCGACATAGCCCCACGCAAGCCAGAGGTTGAGGTCGAACCGATCGCTCATCGCAACAAGTGCCAAGACGATGGCATAGAAGATCGTCGGCTGTTCCATCAGGTGCGCGTAATTGTGGGCCGGCCAATTGGCTTCGGGCGGCAAGACGCCTTCCAGATCCTGTCCGCGACCGCCACGCTTTGCCTTGCCAAGGCCGCTCCCGGCCTTCTTCATGGCGGAGAAACGCACATAGCCCATCCAGAAAAGAATGATGATCGACCATGCGACGAGCGCAATGACAGGACCGATGAGCGGATTGTGGGACATTTGAGGTTCCTCAGACGAGTGCTGCGCCAGCGGTAACGCCGACGAGATAGATCAGGCAGAGCGATGCAAGCAGGAACAGGCCGAACCGATATTGGATCCGGTTGCTGAGCGACTGCACCAGGCTGTGCGCGATCCGCAGGCCGACATAACCCCATGCAGCATATACCGCGCTCTTGCTGTCGACCGACATCAGGATCAGCGCGAAACAGGCCGCGTAGAACAAGGTCGGCTGTTCCATCAGGTGATTGTAATTGTGCGCCTTCCACTGGACTTCCGGGGGCAGGACAGCGTCCAGATCCTTGCCTTGCCCACCGATGCGATTCTTCAGGTCGATACCGGCCTTCCGCATCGCGGGGATGCGCGTCAGGTACATCCAGAAAAACATGACGACCGACCAACCCAGCAAAGCGGCGACTGGCCCGATCAGCGGATGATGTTCCATGAAAATGCCCCCTTCACACAGCGGTGAAGGGGGCAGAATGTCAGATTGGTTCGGAAACGCAACGTTTAGTCGAAGAGTTTCGCGAACGCCCGCTTTTCACGGTTCTTCCACGCACCGCGATGATAGGCATCGCTGGCGATCAGCGGCATGACCGAGGTCGCTTCGGCAAATACCATCTGCTCGAGCGCGGTCGAGACCTTGCCCCACGATGCCGCTTCCTGGAGGGTGGAAGACGAGCAGGCACCGTCGCGGACGTCGGCAACGGTGATCTGAACGGCATACTTGTGCACTTCGACATCGTCATGGCCGAGGATTTCGGCGCAAACCACCGTATCCTGCGTGAAGTTCTTGGGAACGCCGCCGCCGATCATCATCAGGCCGGTGGTGCCCGCCTTGATCTTGATGTCGGTCAGTTCGCGGAAGTCGGCGATGGCGTCGAGCACCATATAATGTCCGCCACGCTTCATGGCGTCGACCTGATGCTTGACCAGACCGAAGCCGGCCGAGGAATCGACGAAGGCCGGGCAGAAGATCGGAACGTCATGCTCGTAGCAGGTCTGGACGAGGCTGTTGGTCTTCTTGGCGTTGCCGGCAGCAAGCCATTTGCCCATTTCCTTGATGAACTCGCGGCTCGAATAAGCGCGCGGTTCAAGGCTGTCCGCGATTTCACCGATGGTGTGATCGCAATCCTGCAACGCGACTTCATCGATGTAGGTGTCATAGATGCGGTCGATGTAGAGAGAACGCAGCGTGTCGTCGTCGGGAATTTCGAGCGCCTGATAATGCTTGTGTCCGAGCGCTTCGAAGAAATCCATGTCGACGATGGTTGCCCCGGTGGCGACGATAGCATCGACCATGTTCGACTTCACCAGCTGCGTATACAAATCCATGCAACCGCCCG
>JBDTMR010000002.1:0-27169 GCA_039934175.1 Sphingomicrobium sp. | reverse complement strand
GGGTGCGTTCAGCGTCTGATAAGAAGTGTTTCGGCAAGATGTCCAGCATGCGAACAATTGCTTTCATCTTCCTGTTCAGTGCCGCCCCGGCGGCGAGCGTCCATGCACAGACTGCAACGACGCCGGTCTCGGTGCGGCCGGTCAGCGCCGCCGACGTCGGCTATGCGCTCAACGATTGGCGCCGTCTTCGCCAAAGCGATGGCTACGCCTTCCAGGATTATGCCCGCTTTTTGAATGCCAATCCGGGCTGGCCCGAAGATTCGCGCCTTCGCCGTGTCGCTGAAAAGCAGATGCGCGCGGGCGAATATGGCCCCACCGTCATCGCCTTCTTCCGCGACAACAAGCCGCGTTCGGGCAATGGCTGGACTCGTTATGCCGAGGCGCTGAGCGCCGCGAACCGCACCGTCGAAGCCTATGCCGCCGCGCGTGAGGCCTGGGCGTCGGACGATTTGTCGAGCATCGACGAAGCGCTCATCCAGTCGCGTTACTGGGCTGCTCTGACGGTCGCGGATCATGACCGCCGCGCCGATGCCCTGCTGTTCGCCAAGGATCCGACCGACGCCGCCCGGGTGCTTGGTTACACCAGCCCGGCGCGCCGTCCGGCCTTTACTGCGCGAATTGCCATGCAGACGTCGCAGGTCAATGCCGACGCTTTGTACCGCGTCGTCGACGCCAGCGCCGCGCAGGATGCCGGCCTGTTGATGGATCGGTTGCGCTTCTTGAAGGATACATTCCGCAACTCGGCGGGCGCGCGCACGCTCGCCGCCCGTCCGCATCGCTTCGTTCAGCGGCCCGCCAATCCCGAGCGTTTTTACGACATGCTGCTCATCCTTGCGAAGGATGCTTATTCCGACGGTGCCTATGCGCAGGCCTATGCGATTGCCAGCCAGGTCGACGACAGCTTTGCGCCGGGCACCGACATCTCGACGCAAAGCTACGGTGTCCGCGACAATTACACGTCGTTGACCTGGCTGTCGGGCCAAGCAGCGCTGACCGGTACCCGCAATTATGCGGCGGCCGCGGCCGAATTCGCGAAATATGCAAAGGGCGGACGCTCGCTGCAGGTGACGACGAAGGGCTATTATTGGGCAGGTCGCGCGATGGGTTATGCCCGGCGCGGCGCCGAGGCCAATGCCTATTTCGCGCAGGCCGCCGTCTATCCCGAGTTGTTCTACGGCCAGCTTGCGATCGAGCAATTGGGGCGCAGCGTGCCGGCGCCAGGCGGAATGCCCGCCATGCTCGTTACTCCGGCACAGCGTGCGGCCTTCCAGGGCAATCGACTTGCCAAGGCATTGGAGGTCGTGGTTGGCCAGGGCCGCCGCGACGAGGGCACGCTGTTCGTTCGGGCATTGTCCGAATCGCTCGACCATGATTCCGATCGGATCCTTGCGGCGGAACTCGGCCAGCGGCTCGGCCGCATTGATTTGCCAGTGTGGATCGCCCGTTCGGCGCGCAACGCCGGATCGCCCTTCTATTACCGCCCGGCGTTCCCAACGCACGCTGCCAACGTTCCGTCGGGACGATTGTGGGCATTGGTCCATGGCATCACGCGCCAGGAAAGCTCGTTCGATCGAACCGTCGTCAGTCACGCCGGAGCGCGCGGCATGATGCAGTTGATGCCGGGTACCGCAGGCGACGAGGCGCGCAAGGCGGGTGTCGGCTACGACCTTGGCCGGTTGACCAGCGACCCGAGTTACAACGTGCTGTTGGGCAGCAATCATGCGCGCCGCCTGGTCGGCAATTATGACGGCAGCTACGTGCTTGCCGTTGCGGCTTACAATGCCGGTCCGGGCAATGTGAACAAGTGGATCGCGCGCTATGGCGATCCGCGCCGCGGCGATGTCGATATTCTGCGCTGGATCGAGCAGATCCCCTTTATCGAGACCCGCGGTTACGTCCAGCGCGTGCTTGAGAACAGCGTCGTCTACGATGAGATCAACGGGGCGACACTGAGCGCCAGCCTGTCGACCTTCCTCGGCAAATCGCGTCCGGGCTGATGCCTCCCTCCTCTCCGCGTGGAGATCGTTTCATCACGCCACAGGGTTTTGCCCGAATCCGCGCGGAATACGACCAACTGTTCGGGACCGAGCGCCCCAAGCTGGTCGAGGTTATTTCCTGGGCGGCGGGCAATGGCGATCGCTCCGAGAACGGCGATTATATCTATGGCCGCAAGCGGCTGCGCGAGATCGACCGGCGGCTGGGCTATCTGTCGAAAGTGATGAAGGAAG
This sequence comes from Sphingomicrobium sp., assembly GCA_039934175.1. Lineage (GTDB taxonomy): Bacteria > Pseudomonadota > Alphaproteobacteria > Sphingomonadales > Sphingomonadaceae > Sphingomicrobium. The sequence goes on along the minus strand of JBDTMR010000002.1, from coordinate 24,941 downwards.
CCAAGGTCGTCGATCCGGCGACTCAGCCGACCCGCGACGAAGTCCGGTTCGGCGCGACGGTCGAGCTTGCCGACGAGGATGACCGGCGCCGAATCCTGACCATTGTCGGAGACGACGAAGCCGATGCGACGAACGGCAAGATTGGCTGGAGCGCGCCGATCTCGCGTGCCCTGCGCGGTGCGAAGTTGGGCGATGAGCGGCTGGTTCGGTTGCCCTCGGGCGAGAAAAGCTACGAAGTGGTCGCACTGCGCTACCCCGACGCCTGATCAGGCGGGACGCAGCTTGGTTGAGCGGCGCAGCGGGATGACCGAGGTTTCTTCATCCTCGCCGATGTCGGGGAAGGCCTTTTCCATCGCGTCGGCGACGGCGCTCAGGACTGCAACGAGCGCCGCGCCCACGTCATTGGCGTCGACCACCGTCCACGGCGACCAGCGCGTGTTGGTCATGGCAAACATCTGACCTACCGCAGCGTCATATTCGTCGCGGATTTCAGCGCCGCGCAATTCGGCTGGCCCCATCAGCAAGCGACCGGTTGGATCGGCGTCGCGGATCGCCAGTCGTTCGCCGCGCACCATTTCAGTGACATGGAAGAACAACTTCAGAATTAACGTCCCATGATCGCGCTGCTGGGCTTCGAATTCATTGATCTCGTCGAACGCGCGCTCGGCGCCGTCGCGGTCGACCAGGTCGAGCAATCGGTCTTCGAGAACACGGCGATACCAGCTGTGAAAGTAGAGCATCGTCCGGCGATCGGCGGGAAGATCGCGCCAGAAACGGGCGAGCCAATGGCCGTCATCGGACTGGCGACGATCGGGGACGACCGCCTGTGTGGTGACGAAGCGCGGATCGAGCGATCCCGACAGCAGCTTGATCGCGGCCGCTTTGCCGCCGCCCTCAAGACCTTCGAACACGATGATGGCACGCTTGCGACGGACGATCTGGGCGCGCTGAGCGTGGGCAATCCTCTCCTGCAGCGCGGCGAGTGCGGCAGCTAGATCGCCGGGAAACGGGGCCCCCCGTTCGTATGCGGTTAACTCGATCGACACCCAGGCTGGGTAACCGAAAGTTTAAGAGGCGGCAATTCGTGCCAGTTTCGGACGAATCCCGCTCTGGGGCAGTCCTTACGTCGCCTTTGGCTCGGCATCGGCGACAACCCGGATCGCCAGCTCCTTGAGCTGGCGCGACGTCACCGGAGCCGGTGCGTTCATCATCAGGTCTTCGGCCTTCTGATTCATCGGGAAGACGATAACTTCGCGGATGTTGGGCTCGTCGGCCAGCAGCATCACGATCCGGTCGATACCCGGCGCGGACCCACCGTGCGGCGGCGCGCCGAACTTGAAGGCGCCGATCATGCCCGGGAAGTTGGTATCGACCTCTTCGCGGGTGTAACCGGCGATTTCGAACGCCTTGTACATGATGTCGGGACGATGGTTGCGGATCGCTCCACTCGACAGTTCGACGCCGTTGCAGACGATGTCATACTGCCACGCCAGGATGTCGAGCGGATCCTTGGTCTCAAGCGCTTCCATCCCGCCCTGCGGCATCGAGAAGGGATTGTGACTGAAGTCGACCTTCTTGGCCTCTTCGTCATATTCGAACATCGGAAAATCGACGATCCAGCAGAAGCGGAACGCATCCTTCTCGATCAGGTCGAGCTGTTCGGCGACCCGGGTGCGGGCAAGTCCGGCCAGTTTGGCGGCTTGCGCCTCGGGACCGGCGGCGAAGAAAATGCCGTCGTCAGGACCGGTGCCGAGCTGTTCGGCAATCTTGTCCATGCCTTCGGTGCCGTGGTTCTTGGCAATCGGTCCGCCCCAATCACCCGCTTTCCGGGTGGCGTAACCGAGACCGGCGAAGCCTTCGCTGCGCGCCCATTCGTTCATGTCGTCGAAGAATTTGCGGCTCTTTTCGGCGGTGCCCGGGGCGGCGACGGCGCGCACCTTCATGCCTTTTTCGACCATTCCCGCAAACAGGCCGAAGCCCGAACCGGTGAAATGATCGCCGACGTCATGGACGATCAGCGGGTTGCGAAGATCCGGCTTGTCGCTGCCATATTTCAGCATCGCTTCCTTGTACGGGATGCGCGGATAGTCGCCCGGGGTGACGAACTTGTCGCCGGCAAATTCCTGGAACACGCCCGACAATACCGGTTCGATCGCGTTGAACACATCATCCTGGGTGACGAAGCTCATTTCGAAATCGAGCTGGTAGAATTCGCCGGGGCTGCGATCGGCACGGGCATCTTCGTCGCGGAAGCATGGTGCGATCTGGAAATAGCGGTCGAAACCGGCGACCATCAGCAGCTGCTTGAACATCTGCGGTGCCTGCGGAAGCGCGTAGAATTTGCCCGGGTGAACTCGGCTGGGCACCAGATAATCGCGCGCGCCTTCCGGCGATGAGGCGGTCAGGATCGGGGTCTGGAATTCGGTGAAGCCCTGGTCGATCATTCGGCGACGGATCGACGAAATAACCTTCGATCGAAGCATGATGTTGGCGTGAAGCCGATCCCGACGAAGGTCGAGGTAGCGATACTTCAGTCGGATATCCTCGGGATAATCCTGCTCGCCAGCGACCGGCATCGGCAATTCGTCGGCGCGCGACTGGATTTCGACCGCTTTCGCAACAACTTCGATGTCGCCGGTTTCCAGCTTGGCATTCACCGCACCGCCTTCGCGCATCACGACCTCGCCGGTCACGGTCACGACAGATTCGACTCGCAGGCCCTCGAGGATCTGGAGCGCCTCGCTCCCCTCGGCGCAAACGATCTGGGTCAGCCCGTAATTATCGCGAAGATCGACGAACAGGACGCCGCCGTGATCGCGCTTGCGATGAATCCATCCGGAAATGCGGACGGTGGAGCCGACATCGGAGGCGCGCAGCTTGGCGCAAGTATGGGTGCGATACGAGTGCATGATGTGTTCCTAGGAAGTTGCGGCGGCGAATTCCCGCCCACTCCCCTTTTGTCAACCCGCGCGGCCCGCTATGGCCCCCGCCAACATGAAGATTCACAAGCTGATTTCCGACAGTGCGAGCCTCGCCGCGCTGGTCGAGCGACTCGCCCGATCGCCGTTCGTCGCGGTCGATACCGAATTCATGCGCGAAAACACCTATTGGCCCGACCTGTGCCTGTTGCAGATCGCCGATAGCAATGAAGCGGCGGCGATCGACCCCAAGGCCGACGGCATCGATCTAGACCCCTTGCTCGACCTGCTGGTCGCCAACGAGGACGTCCTCAAGATTTTCCATGCCGGTGGGCAGGACCTGGAAATCATCCACAACATGACCGGCAAGACCCCCGCGCCGTTGTTCGACACTCAGATTGCGGCGATGGCGTTGGGGTTCGGCGAACAGGTCGGTTATTCCAGCCTGATCGAATCGATGCTCGGCATCCAGCTCGACAAGGGTGCGCGCTTCACCGACTGGTCGCGCCGACCGCTCGACAAGCGCCAGATCGATTATGCCATCGCCGACGTCACCCATTTGTCGACGGTCTTCCCGCGCATGGTCGAGAAATTGAAGAGGACCGAGCGCGGCGACTGGCTCGACGAGGAAATGGAGCGGCTTGCCGACCCGTCTTCGTTCGCTTTTCCGCCAGAGGATGCGTGGAAGCGGCTCAAACTGCCGGGACGCAATCCGCAGTTGCTTGGACGGCTCCGGGCGATCGCCGCGTGGCGAGAGACCGAAGCTCGCCAGAAGAATTTGCCGCGCGGCCGGATCGTCAAGGACGACACGCTGGGCGAGCTGGCGGCGCATCCGCCCAAGACGCAAGACGATCTGGGCCGGATTCGCGGCCTTTCGCAGGGCTGGCGCAACAATGACATCGGCAGCCGACTGATGGAGGCGATCGCCAGCGCCGAGCCGATCGCCGCCGACGAGATGCCCGAACGCGGTCCCAAGCGCCCGGGTCTGACCAAGGACGCTGCGCTGGTCAGCGACCTGCTCAAGTTGCTCCTGAAAATTCGCGCCAAGGAAACCGGCGTCGCGCCAAAGCTCATTGCCCGTTCGGACGATCTGGAGGCGCTTGCCGCCGGGGTTCGCGAAGGCCTTCCAATCATGAGTGGGTGGCGTTTCGAGCAATTCGGTCAGGACGCGCTCGACCTCGTCGAAGGACGGCTTGCGTTCGCTACCGAGGACGGCCGGTTGAAATTGACTCGCACCGCCTAGGAAACCAATTCGGCTTCAGGCGTTTAGGTGTCCAAAGGAGACCTTTCGTGAAGTCCAGAATGTCGTCGGGTGGTGGGGCGTTTGCGCTCCTCGCCGCCATCCCGCTCGCTACCCTTAGCGTCGCCGCCTGCAGCACGACGGCTGACGCCGTGCCGGTTGCAGCGAGCGAAGGCGGCATGTGCACGGCCGACCAGGTCGGACAGTTCAGCGGCCAGGTCGCGACTCAGGATGTTGCTGCACGAATTCAACGTGCGACGGGTGCCCGGGCTTTTCGCTGGCTGCCCAAGGGCATGATCGTGACGATGGAATATCGCGGCGACCGCGTAAACGCCGTGCTGGACGGAGCGAACAAAATCGAAAGCGTACGCTGCGGCTAGCTCGTCGCGATTCGCGACCCCAGGCCGAGCGCCTTGCCGAGCTGGCTAAGCCGCTTGGCGACTACTTCATTGCCCAACGACAGGTCTTTTTCGCGCAGGCGCAGAACGACGTCGCCGTCCTCGATTCTCAACGCTGAACGCAGCAGGATGGCCTCGGTCCCGCCCGAAAGGCGCTGGGCGAGCCGGATCGCGCGTCCCCGGGCGGTGGCTCGGTTTTGCTCGTCATCGGTTAATAGACCGGACACCGCAGCGCTCATTCCCGTCTCGCTCGAGAACGCCGTGCACAAGGTACGGCCGATCAACGCCCGGCCATGCGCGTCGATTCCTACCCAATTGCCGTGAAGCGCCATGTCGACGGCGCGTTCGGCACGAAAATCGGGATGCGCATTCCACGCGAAGTCGCTCATCAGGCAGGTGGCAAGGCGCAACCGGCGAGCCTGAGCGTCGTCATCCCCGAACAAGGGTGCGATCCAGTCGTCGATGGAAGCGCCGTGATCGCCGAACCGTCCTAGCCGTTCGCCGACCTCGAATGCCGAGGCGAGCAAGGGGTCTTTCGCACGGGTGGCTTTGTCGAGGTCGCGGAAGAGGAGTCCTTCGCGCAACCCGTATGCCGAGGTCATCACAACCGACGGCAAGAGCGCGTCGATCAGCGTGTCCAGCATTCGCTTGGCCGGGGCGAGGTTGTCGATACGACCGGTACTAAGCCCGCTGAGCGACTTGAGCTGATCGGGCGCCATCGTATCGAGCAGGCCTTCGAGGGCGATCATTCGCGCCTTGGTAAGGCGATGTTCGTGAATGATCGGCAGGGGATGGTTGAGATCGTGAAGGTCGAGACGGGCAAGCGCACGGAACGAACCGCCGACGAGATAGAGACCAGCCCCTTCAGTCTTCAGCCCCTTCTCTTCGAGTGCGCGAGAGATGGTCTTCTTGAGCGCCTTGCGATCGCTGTTGCCGATCCGCAGCACACCGAGCGGCAATGAGATGGTAGTGCCGACGGCGCCATCTTCGATCCAAGCCAGCTCGAGGCTGCCGCCTCCCAGATCGGCGACGATCCCACGTGCGTCAGGGATGGCGGAAATGACACCAAGGGCGGCCAGTTCGGCCTCCTCGGGTCCTGGGAGCATGGTCGGGCGAAGTCCGAGCTTGCGGATGGCCGTGAGAAACTCGCCACCGTTTTCGGCATCACGCACGGCCGCCGTCGCGACGACACGAAGAACTGGCAATCGCATTTCGTCGGCAAGCAGGCGGAAGCGGGCGAGCGCTGCAAGGGCACGCTCCATTGCCTCGTCGTCCAGCCTGCCGTCGCGCTCGACGCCGCGGCCGAGCGCTGGCGAGATTTTCTCATTGTACATCTGTGTCGGAACGCGGCGCGTGCCGGCATAAGCGACGAAGCGGACGCTGTTCGACCCGATGTCGATGATGCCGACGGGTTTGAGTACGCTCATTTCAGGCAGCACCGCGCTGGGTCAGGCGAAGTTTCGGAACGGCCTTGCCTTCCAGTGCCTGTCCGCGACCGGACAGCGACGGGTTGGTCATGAAATAATGATGCAGATTGAAGCGTCGCTTGCCCGGTTTGACCCGGCGATAGCTGCCGTCGGCAAGCAATTCCCAGCTTTGCTCATTGTCGATCAGATTGGCGATCATGACCTGGTCGAGCACCTGGGCATGCACCGTGGGATTTTCCAGCGGCATCATATATTCCACGCGTCGGTCGAAATTGCGGCCCATCCAGTCGGCCGAGCTGATGTAGACCCGGGCCTTGCGATGCGGCAGCGCCGCGCCGTTGGCAAAGACGAAAATGCGGCTGTGTTCGAGGAAGCGTCCGACGATCGACTTGACCCGGATGTTGCTCGACAGGCCGGCGACCCCGGGCTTGAGGCAGCAGATACCGCGGACGATGAGGTCGATCGAAACGCCGGCCTGACTGGCCAGATAAAGCGCGTCGATGACCTGACGGTCGACGAGGCTGTTCATCTTTGCCCAGATGGCAGCGGGCTTGCCGTCCTTGGCGTTGGCGATTTCGGTATCGATCAGGCTCAGGATGCGGTCGCGCATACCGTTGGGGCTTAATGTCAACAATTCCAGGCCCTTGGGCTGAACGTAGCCGCTGGTCAGGTTGAAGAGCTTGCCGGCATCGCGTGCGGCGCGGCGTGACGCCGTGAAATAGCTCAGATCGGTATAAATCTTGGCGGTCGTCGGGTGGTAGTTGCCCGTGCCGAAGTGGCAGTAGGTGCGGATCGAACCCGATTCCCGGCGGACGACCATCGACACCTTGGCGTGGGTCTTCCATTCGACGAAGCCGTAAATGACCTGGACTCCGGCTCGTTCCAGCCGGTTGGCCCACAGCAAATTCTGTTCTTCGTCGAACCGCGCCTTGAGTTCGACCACGGCGGTGACCGACTTGCCCGCCTCGGCAGCCGTGACCAGCGCGTCGATGATCGCCGACTGCTTGCCGGCGCGATACAGGGTCTGCTTGATCGCGATGACGTCGGGATCCTCGGCGGCCTGCCGCAGGAAAGACACCACCGCCTCGAAACTTTCATAGGGATGGTGGATGACGAAATCCTTGGCGCGGATCGCCGGAAAAATGTCGCCGTCATGCTCGGCAATGCGCTCGGGGAAGCGCGGCGTGTAGGGCGGGAATTTCAGCACCGGCAGGTCAGTTTCGACCAATTGTGCAAGATCGGCGACACCGATGATCCCCGCGCTTTCGGAAATCAGCGCGCTGTCTGCACCGAGCGCATCGCGCACGCCTTTTTCCAGCTCCGGCGGGGTTCCGGAATCGAATTCCAGTCGGATCACCCGGCCCCGCCGCCGCCGCTGGATTGCCGAACGGAAGTATCGAACCAGATCCTCGGCTTCCTCGTCCATTTCCAGATCGCTGTCACGAAGCACGCGGAATGCCCCTGATGCACGCATTTCAAACCCGGGGAAAACCTGATCGAGATGGGCTTCGATGACTGCTTCGATGGCGACGAAACGGAACCGGTCGCCACGTCGCGGAAGCGCGATGAACCTCGGCAGCATGGCCGGGATCATCAGCAATTCGGAGACGGTCTCGATCTTGCGGCGAACCGTCCGTTCCAGTTCGAACACCAAGGTGAAGCCACGGTTGGGAATGAACGGGAAGGGATGCGCCGGATCGACGGCTTGCGGGGTCAAGACCGGCAAAATCTGTTCGCGGAAATAATCGCGCAGCCATTCGACTTCGCCTGACATGAGGGCATCGGTCGTAATGACCTCGAGCCCTTTTTCGGCAAGCTGTTCGCGAAGGATCAGCCATTCGGCCTGCTGTGCCACCACCAGCGCATCAGCCTCCAGTGCGATTGCATCGAGTTGTTGCGTCGGGGTTCGCCCGTCAAGCGACAGATCCTCGATTCCGCGCAATTGCTGGCCTTTCAGGCCGGCGACTCGGGTCATGAAGAATTCGTCGAGATTGGCGCCGCAAATCGACAAGAATCGGAGACGCTCGAGCAACGGATGCGACGCATTGGTTGCTTCCTCGAGCACCCGGCGGTTGAAGGCCAGCCAGCTCAATTCGCGGTTGAAGTAGAGCTCGGAGGGGCCGCGCTCCTTCACGCCTCGCCCCGTGCGTCGATGATCCCCGCCTCGATCAAGGCGCGTCGAGCCGTGGGGATGGTAAGACGCGCGCGCTCTGCAATCGCGAAGCGGTCGATAGCTTCCACAACTCGCTCGGCGGTCAGATAATCGCGGTGGACGCGCTGCGTGATGTAGCGAAGCACATCGGGCGGGATGACGAGTCCGCGATCGGAAAACAGCAATTCGATCAACTGGCCGAACAATCCATCGTCGGGTTCGGCAATCCGGACGCGCGGCGTGACCGCAATCCGCGTCCGCAGATCGGGCAGCGCAATCTCCCATTCGCGATCAGCCACGACCATGACGATCGGGCGACCCGTCTCCTGCGCCTGATTCCAGGCGTGGAAGAGCTCTTCCTCGTCATGCCGTTCGGCCGGATCGAACAATCGGCCGCCGACGCGCTCGACGAAACCTCGCGCCAACAGGCTTCGGCCCGAACGACGCGGCCCCGTCAGGATCGTTGCCTTGACGGGCCAAAGGCTCCACTTGCGGAAATGATCGGACGCCTCGCGATTGGCATCCGACAGGATGAAACGACGGTCATGATCCGCTTGCGGCCAGTCGAGCGGGAGCGCGATCTGGTCGGACGTCCTCATGTCGTCCCGGTCGAATTCTGGGCGGGCTGGGCGGTCGGCGCAGCCTTCGGCGGGAGGCCGGGATTGGCCCTAAGGGTCCCGCCGACATCGCTGACGATGTAGCCCCGCGCCCGAAGCGCCGCGGCCAGCGTACCGTTGTCGCCGGAATAATTGACGAGCAGCAGCGACCAGCCGCCAACCGCAGTGCTGCGCGGGCTGACTGACTGGACGCCCGCAATCGAACGGATCGTGCTGAACGCGGCGGCAAGGCCGTCTTCGCCACGCGACAGGATCTGAACCTGGACGATATGCGCCGCGACATTCTTCTTCTTGTCATCCGCGACGGTCTCGACCTCCTCGACCGGTGGCGGCGGCGCAATCGTGATCAGGGTCGAATCGCGGCGCAGCATCCCCCCCACAAAGGCCGAAGCGAACAAATCGTCCATGCGCTGCACGCCCTCGCCCATCATTCGGGCAAGGTCGGCGCTGTCCTTGGCGCGTAAACTGAAACTGCCGAGCATCTCGCCATCCGCGCCGTGCCGACCAATGAAACGCGCCACCGCCGGTCCACCCGGATAGGCGCGATGCAACGTAACCTCGGCCACCAGGATGTCCGCCGCGCCATAATAATCGAGGACGTTGCGCCACCAGCCACGTCCGGGCCGTCGGGCCAGCGCCGCATTGATCAGCAATGGATCGGGCCCCATTCCGCTGGGCCGGACATAATCGATCGGGCTTTGCGAGGTCCGGAAAGACGCCCATGCGCGCTGCCACGGATTGCGTTGTTCAACGCTGGTCAGCGTTCCGCCGGTGATCAGGACCGGCACCAGCATCATCGGGGCAGTACGTCGACCCATCCCGGCAACGCCCAGCAATTCGCCGGCGCGGGCGCGGTCGAACAGGACGCCGAGCTGAGCGATGTAGCGGTTCGGCCCGATCTGTTCTTTCTCGACGATGATCGAACTGACCAGCGTGTCGAGTGTCGAATCGCTGAGGGTTGGCGCCTGGTCGATCGGGCGCCCATGCTGCTTCGCCCAAAGTGCCTTGAAGCCTTCGCGCTGGGCGATCCGCCAACCGTTGTAACGGGCTTCTTCGGCATTCTTGCCGCCGACATCGACCTTGATGCCAGTTATCTCCAGCGTTCCCGAGCTGTCGATCGGGAGGATTCCGCGTTCGCCTGTCTCCAGTTGCGCCATGACGGCGCCGCCGGCGAGGACGGACACCGCAAAGCAGGCGGTCAGGGTCAGCAATCGCCGGTAAAGCAGCATGAAGGGGCTTTTGGCGACAATGGCGTGGAAATCCAAGCGCGTTCTGGCTAGGGCGCGTTTCCAATGACCGACAAGCCGCTCACCTACGCCGACGCAGGCGTTTCGATCGCCGCCGGCAATGCGCTGGTCAGGACCATCGCGCCGCTCGCCAAATCGACCGCACGACCCGGCGCCAATGCCGAGCTTGGCGGCTTCGGCGGATTTTTCGACCTCAAGGCCGCGGGCTATGACGATCCGTTGCTGGTCGCCGCCAATGACGGGGTCGGGACCAAGCTGAAACTGGCGATCGAAAGTGGCCGTCACGACGGCGTCGGGATCGATCTGGTCGCAATGTGCGTCAACGATTTGATCGTGCAGGGCGCCGAGCCGCTGTTTTTCCTCGATTATTACGCGACCGGTAAGCTCGACCAGGACGTCGCGGCGCGCGTCGTCGGGTCGATTGCCCACGGCTGCCGAATCGCCGGATGCGCGCTTATTGGCGGCGAGACCGCAGAAATGCCCGGCATGTACGATGGCGATGATTACGACCTCGCCGGTTTCTGCGTGGGAGCCGTGGATCGCGCCAAGGCATTGACCGGTGACGCCGTCGAGCCGGGCGACGTGTTGCTCGGCCTGACCAGTTCTGGCGTTCATTCGAACGGGTTCAGCTTGGTCCGCAAGCTGATCGAGGTGAACGGCTGGAAGCTCGACCGTCCCGCCTTGTTTGACCATGACGTCATGCTCGGCGATGCGCTGCTCGAACCGACGCGGATCTATGTAAAGAGCCTGCTCCCGCTGGTTCGCGGCGGTCGGATTCGCGCGCTTGCCCATATTACCGGCGGCGGATTGCTGGAAAATATTCCGCGTATCCTACCCGACGGTGCGCACGCGATCGTCGACGCCGACAATTGGCCCCTGCCCCGCCTGTTCGCCTTCCTTCAGGCAGGGGGATCGATCGAACCGGGCGAATTGGCTCGCACGTTCAATTGCGGAATCGGGATGGTCGCGGTCGTTGCTGCCGCCGATGTCGATGCTGTGACGAAGGAACTGGAGACGGCGGGCGAGACGGTCCATCGCATCGGCACCGTCGAAGCCGGCGAAAAGGGATGCACCGTGCGCGGTAGCGCCGACAGCTGGAGCGCGCGCGAAGACTGGTCCGCCACGCACCATGGCTGATCGGGCGCGCGTCGCCGTCCTGATGTCGGGCCGCGGCTCGAACATGGCGGCGCTGCTCTATGCGGCCAAGGCGGACGACTGTCCCTATGAGATCGTGATGGTCAGCGGCGACAAACCCGACGCTGCGGGCTTCACCATTGCCGAGGCAGAAGGCATTGCGGTGAAGCGCCTCGATTCGAAGGCGCTCGGGACATCGTTTTGGGGAGCGCTCGAAAAAGCGCTCAACGATGCGGACGTCGATCTGGTCGCGCTTGCCGGCTTCATGCGGATCATCCCGGCGGAGTTCGTCGAGCGGTGGGCCGGACGAATGATCAATATACACCCCTCTTTGCTCCCCAAATATAAGGGGCTGCACACCCATCAGTCCGCGATCGATCAAGGCGACACCAAGACGGGCGCGACCGTCCACCTGGTGACTCCCGACGTCGATTCGGGCGAAATCCTGGGTCAGGTCGAAGTTGCCATTCTGCCCGGCGACCATGCTGCGGACCTGGATGCGCGCGTGTTGATTGCCGAACACCAGCTCTACCCGCGAATCCTTGGCCGTTATGCGGCCCGGCAGTTCGATGCAGGCTGGATCGAAGAACAAGTCGACATGCTTGCCGGCAAACTTCCAGAGGTCGGTCGCAAGACCAGCCACGGTTCGCCGGGTTGGCAGGTCGGCGGCGAAAAATCGGGCAAGTTGTTCGCGATTATCGCCGATCGCCATCACGGCGAGGATGCGGTTGGCCTCCTCGTCAAGGCAAGCGGTGTCGACGAAATGACCGGATTGATCGAAGCCCAGCCGGAAAATTATTACTGGCCGAAATATTATGGCGCGTCGGGATGGCTGGGCCTGAAACTCAACCGTCGCGACGTCGATTGGGATCAGGTCTCCGACTGGCTGGAGCGTAGTTGGCGCGTCTGCGCGCCCAAGCGCCTGACACGCCTGATAGACATTGCCGAAACATTCTAGAATGGCGGATGCACCATGACGGAGACCCCCGAAACCCGAGCCGAAACGCGGCGCCGCTGGATCAACATCGGCGAGATCGTCGCCGTTGCTGGCCTGATCATTTCCGCTCTCGCGCTGTGGAACAGCTGGAAGAACGACGGCAGCAATACCACGATCGTCGAAAAACAACCGACCGCCATCCCGCTGACGCTACGTGGCGTGGCGGAGGACGACGGCAAGACGCTCGTCCTGACCCCGGTGGAATCCAACCAGGCGCTGCAATCGATGGCGCTGAGTGTACGGGGCAAGCCGCCGGTCGCCGTCGATAGCGATGGCCGATTAAGTGCGTCCGATCTCGCGCCGCTGGTGACCGATGTCGACGAAAAGTCGAAGCGCGGCACGCTGAGCGTCACGGCCGACGTTCGCTATGTCGAACTGGGCAAGGATCGTCGCGGCGGCGGTCGCTACGTCATCTCCTATCGCTGGGCCGACGGCGGCCTGTTCGGCGGCAGGTCGCTCCGGCTGACAGGTATCAGGCGCGGGTGAAGCCGCTCCACCTTTTCCTTACTTCCCTGCTGATCCTGGCGGAGATTGCAACGATCGTTCGTGCGATGCTCCGCCCGCACCGCGATCCGGCGGCGCGCCTCGCCTGGGTGATCATCATCATCGTTGCGCCGATCATTGGAATGGTCGCCTATCTGCTGCTCGGAGAAGCACGGGTCAGCGCCAGCCGAAAGGAGCGCGGGCGAACGATCGATGCCGACCTCCCGCGACCGCCAGTCGAGGACAAGACGGTCGAAACGATGGCGGCCACGCCTTACGATGCGCCGTTCGGACTCGCCAGGACCGTCAATGGGCTCGGGCCGACGGCAGGAAATCGCGCGACCTTGGCAAAGGACAGCAACCAGGCCGTCGACGCGATGGTCGCCGACATCGATTCTGCGCACGATCACGTTCACGCCTGTTTCTACATCTGGCTCGACGATACCAACGGACTCAAGCTGAAGGATGCAATGGTTCGGGCGGCGAAGCGCGGAGCAACGGTTCGCGTATTGAGCGACGCACTGGGCTCACGCAAATTCGTGCGCTCGCCGCACTGGGCTGAATTACAAGACGCCGGGGTCGAGGCACGAGTCGCACTTCCGGTCGGCAATCTGCTGTGGACCATGATCCGCGGTCGCGTCGACCTTCGCAATCACCGCAAATTGCTGGTGATCGACGGCGTCATCGCCTGGTGCGGAAGCCAGAATGCCGCCGATCCGGAATTTCGAGTCAAACCGCACTACGCCCCTTGGGTCGACGTGATGAGCCGCTGGCAAGGGCCCGTTACGCGCGATTGGCAATTCCTGTTCGTATCGGACTGGATGGGTGAACATGGCGAGGATCTCAGCGCGATGCTCCTTGCCCCGCCAGCGCCGGCAACCGGCGGCATCGTCGCGCAGGTCATCGGGACCGGGCCGACCCTGCCCTATGCGGCGATGACCGCCTGCTTTGCCGAGCTGGTTCACTCGGCGCGCGACGAACTGATGATCACGACGCCTTATTTCGTGCCGGACGACGCCTTGCTCTACGCCATCTTATCAGCGGCACGACGCGGCGTGCGCACGGTCTTGGTGCTTCCCGCCCGCAATGATAGCCACATCGTCGCTGCCGCCAGCCGGAGCCATTATGGCGATCTTCTGAAGGCCGGCGTCGAACTGTATGAATATCAGTGCGGACTGCTGCACGCCAAGACGATGGTGGTCGACGGCAAGGTTGGCCTGATTGGTTCGGCCAACCTAGACCGACGAAGTTTCGAGCTCAATTTCGAAAACAATATCCTCTTCTACGATGCTGATTTTGCGTCAAAGATTCGGGAACGACAAAATGAGTTTCTTGCGGACAGCAAAATCGTCACCGAGCGAATGGTGGCGCAGACGAGCATGACCCGGCGCTTGGTACAGAACACGCTGTCGATCTTCGGACCATTGCTTTGACGAAAAAGGCCGCCGGGTTGCCCCGACGGCCTCTAATCTCCGAACGGATCGGCCGATCAGCCGACGATTTCGTCGTCGTTGAAGAAGTAGGCGATTTCGATCGCCGCATTTTCTTCACTATCCGAACCGTGAACGGTGTTCTCGCCGATCGACAGCGCATGGGACTTGCGGATCGTCCCGTCGGCGGCGTCGGCCGGGTTGGTCGCGCCCATGATGTCGCGGTTGCGGGTGACGGCATCTTCGCCTTCGAGAACCTGGACCACGACGGGTTCGCTGATCATGAATTCGACCAACTCGCCGAAGAAGGGGCGTTCCTTGTGCACGGCGTAAAAGCCTTCGGCCTGGTCCTTGGTCATGTGAATGCGCTTTGAAGCGACGACGCGAAGGCCGGCATCTTCCAGCATCTTGGTGACGGCGCCGGTCAGATTGCGACGCGTCGCGTCGGGCTTGATGATCGAAAAGGTGCGGGTGACCGCCATGGAAAACTCCATCGATTTGCTTGGGGGTTGGGGTTGGCCGCGCCCCTAGCGGGCGGCGGCGACGCGCGCAAGGCGTGGCGTTGACGTCAGGCCTTTTCGACCCAGCGACCATCTTCGTTCGCCCAATAATGACGCTCTAGGCCGTCGCGTTCCCTGAGCGCCTTCCACGCGGCGCGCGCGGCCTCGATCGTCTCGCCGTCGAACAGGAAGAACGCGCGATCGAAATGCAACGCGGCCTCGCGCCATTCGCCGTCGGCGATCAGCAGGTTGCGCGCACCATTGGGTGCCTCGGTCCCGGTGGCGAGGAGGATCGGCTGACGCGCATCGTCGGGGCCGCCCGCAAGGCCATGCGGGAGGAAGCTGGCGGCGGCCTGGTCCCAGAGCAGACGATCGAGGCGCGCGAGCAACGTCTCGTCGGCGGCGACGATCACCAGCCGTTGTTCCTCTGCAACCAGCTTGCCCGCCAGAGAGGCAGCAATGCCTTCGGGACCCGTTCCCGCGCCAAGCTGGTAGAAATCGACCCTCATGCGTCCTTCACCTTTGCACCGGCACGTCGGCAGCGATCCGAGCAGAAACGGACCTGCGCCCAATCCCGCTCCCACTTCTTGCGCCAGGCGAACGGCAAGCCGCACGAGGCGCATATCTTGGTCGGCAGGTCGGCCTTCTGGCGCATTCGGGGCATGGCGACCTATTTCTCGGCGATATCCTCGACGAACCTGTCGAGCAGGCGAACACCATAACCGGTCGCGCCCTTGCCGTAGGTCGTCTTGTCCTTGTCGGACCAGGCCATGCCGGCAATGTCGAGATGCGCCCAGGGGGTGTCGTCCTCGACATAGCGCTGGAGGAATTGCGCCGCGGTGATCGATCCGGCCTCGCGCGGACCGACATTCTTCATGTCGGCAATCGGGCTGTCGATCAGCCGGTCGTAAGCTTCGCCAAGCGGCTGCCGCCAAAGCATGTCGCCGGTTTCCTTGCCCGCAGCCATCAACTGCCCGGCCAGATCGTCATTGTTCGAGAAGATGCCGGCATATTCATGGCCAAGCGAAATGACCATCGCGCCGGTCAGGGTGGCGAGGTCGACCATCAGCTTCGGCTTCACCGTCCGCTGCGCCCAGGTCATGACGTCGCACAATACCAGTCGCCCTTCGGCGTCGGTATTGATCACTTCAATGGTTTGTCCATTCATCGAGGTGACGACATCCCCGGGACGCTGGGCGTTGCCGTCCGGCATATTCTCGACCAGCCCGCAGATTCCGATGACGTTTGCCTTGGCCTTGCGCCCGGCAATCGCCAGCATCGCACCGGCGACCGCGCCGGCCCCGCCCATGTCCCATTTCATCGATTCCATGCCGGCTGCCGGCTTGATCGAAATGCCGCCGGTATCGAAGGTGACGCCCTTGCCGATCAGCGCAATCGGCGCCTCGTCCTTGCCGCCGCCGTTCCAGCGCATGATCAGCATGCGCGGCTCGCGGGTCGAACCCTGCGCGACGCCGAGCAAGGCGCCCATGCCGAGCTTTGCCATCGCGGGGCCGTTGAGAACTTCGATCTCTAGCCCGCTGCCGTCGGCATGCGCCTTGACGCGCGACACGAAGCTTTCGGGATAAATGATGTTGGCCGGCTCGGTGACCAGCTCCTTGGTCAGCGCAACGCCTTGCGCCACCGACGCATAACGATCGTCATAGCGCTTGCCCGCACCCGCACCGCCGCCGACGATCGTCAGGCGAACGAGGGTCGGCTTCTGCTTGTCCTTCAGGCGAGTGCGATAGCGATCGTAGCGCCATGCCCTGAGCTCGGCAGCGAGTGCGACCCGCGCGGCGGCATCGTCGTCATAATCGAAACCTGTCAGGTCGATCACCCCATGGGTGTCGCCCGACGTCAGCAACTTCGCAACAGCGCTGCCGCCCAGTTTTTCGGCGGCGTCGGACGGCGTTGCGTCGCCGAGGCCGATCGTAACGACACGGTGACCTTCGGCGCCGTAGAATTCGGCGTTCTCGCCGGTAGCGCCTTCGAAGCGTTGTCGCTTCATCGCCGCTTCGGCTGCAGCTTTGCCGTCACCCAAGGCGTCGATGCCGGGACGGGCTTTGGCGGCAACCGGCAGGACGAGGGCATAATCCCCGGTCGGGCGAGTGTCGGCGAAACTGATCTTCATTTGGCGAAATTCCTGTTGGTGAACACGGAGTTGCGGACGCTCTTAGGGCGCAGGAGCCCGTGAAGCAAAGGCGGATAAGGTGCAATTGACCGCAAGGCGGATTGCCGAGGCGGCGATCCGGTGCAATAGGCCACCTGTTAACGACGAACTCCGGGGCGGGTTGCAGAATTTGCGCGTGAAACTCTCGACATTGTGCTGGTCGGCGCTGCCCCTCGTGCTGGCGGCCCCCGCTGCTGCGCAAGATCTTACCGCCGCTCCGACGCCTGAAACCAGCAATACCGCCACCGACAGGATAGTCGATTTCGCTGCCGACGACGTCGTTTACGAAAACGAGGCCGACGTCGTCACCGCGACCGGGCGGGTGCGGATGAACAGCGACGGCAATTACCTCGCCGCCGACCGGATCGTCTGGAATCGAAAGAGCGGCGAAGTTCGCGCCGACGGCAATGTCGTGGTCGTCAATCCGCAGGGTGACAAGATGGTCAGCGAGACGGTCGTCTTGACCGACGATCTTCGCGACGGGACGGTCCAGCAATTGCTTGTCGTGCTGGAAAGCGGCGGACGGATTGCGGCGGAAAAGGCGACCCGGAGCAACGGCGTCATCACCTTGGACAATGCGGTCTATTCGCCCTGCCCGGTGACCGGCGCCAACGGGTGCCCGAGAAATCCCAGCTGGAAGATAACCGCTGCGCGGGTCGTCCGCGACCCCGATAGCGGGCGAATCCGTTTCCAGGGAGGCCGACTGAGCCTGTTCGGGATCACGGTCCCCCTGCTTCCCGTGTTCAGTGTCGGCGGCGGCGACGGCGGCGGAACTACAGGCTTGCTGGTGCCCAACCTGTCTTATTCCAACTCGAACGGGCTCGAGGTCGCACTTCCTTATTATTTCCGGATGGGGCCCAATCGCGACCTGACGCTGACACCCCATCTCTATTCGGGGACGGCGCCGGCCATCGAAGCGAAATATCGCCAATTAACCAGCCTTGGCGCGTTCCAGCTCGGCGGCTTCCTGACCTACAGCAAGGTCGACGATCCCGATCCCAACGACCTGACGCCATCGACCCGCCAGGATATTCGCGCTTATGTCGAGGGCAGCGGCAAGTTTCAGTTCGATCCCTATTGGAGCCTGACGGCCTCGCTTCGCGCGGCCAGCGACAAGACCGTAACACGCCGGTACGACATCACCCGCGACGACGTTTTGCGCAACTTCCTCGAAGCCGAGCGGATCGACACCAACAGCTATATTTCGATCAGTGCATGGGCGTTCCAAGGCTTGCGCGTCGATGACGTTCAAAAACAGATTCCGATCGTCCTTCCAGCGCTAGATGCGCGCCTCCTGGTTGATGATCTGCTCGGCGGCCGGGCGGAATTGCAGGCTAACAGCCTGTCGATCATCCGCATCGACGGACAGGATACGCAGCGTGCTTTCGCAAGCGCGCGATGGGACCTGCGGACGCTGACCGGCCTGGGCCAGGAGGTTACCTTTACTGCTTTCGCGCGCGGAGATGTCTATCACTCCGACAATAGCGCGGCGACCAGTGTGGCGGCCTATGCCGGAACTGATGGCTGGCATTTCCGCGGAATTGGTGCGCTTGCAGCCGACATGCGCTGGCCGTTCATCGGTCCGGCGTTCGGCGGCACCCAGCGGCTGACCCCGCGTGTGCAGCTGGTGCTGACACCGCCGACGCAGAATCTTACGATTCCCAACGAAGATGCCCGCTCGGTCGATCTCGAAGATTCGAACCTGTTCGCGCTCAACCGCTTCCCCGGATACGATCGCTGGGAAGACGGATCGAGGATCACCTACGGCGTCGAATGGTCGCTCGATCGGCCCAACGTCTCGATCAACACGATCATCGGTCAAAGCTATCGTCTCAATAATCGGGCGAGCATTTTCCCCGACGGAACCGGCCTAACCGATCGGTTCAGCGACATTGTCGGCCGAACGCGCGTGAGGTTCGGAGATTTCGTTGACCTGACTAATCGATTCCGCCTCGACAAGGATAATTTCGCTCCTCGGCGCATCGAGCTCGACCTGACCGTGGGTACGCGCGAAACCTATGTTCAGGTCGGCTATCTTCGCCTCAACCGGAACATCAACGCGGCGCTGGAAGATTTACGCGACAAGGAAGAATTGCGGCTTGCCGGCAGGGTCAAATTTGCCCGCTACTGGTCGATTTTCGGCGCGACCGTGATCGATCTTACCGATAAGAATGAAGATCCGATCAGCCTGGCCGATGGCTACGAGCCCGTTCGGCACCGCTTGGGCGTGACGTATGAAGACGAATGCCTCGAGCTTGGCCTGTCGTGGAAGCGCGACTATGAGCGCATCGGAGAGTTCCGCAAGGGCAGCACATTCGCGCTTCGATTGTCGCTGAAAGGGCTTGGCCGCTAAGCTGGCGTTCAGCGAAATCCCATTAAGGGCAGTTTCGCAATTGATTGAAGAATAACGGATTTTGAGGGTGGGATTGATGAAAATGAAGTATCGTACTGCGTCGTTCGCGGCGATTATCGCGGTCGGTCTGGCCGCTGGATCGGCGATTGCGCAGGACCAGCCGATCGATAGCACCCGAACGCTCAACTTGCCTGCCAATCCGCAAGTGTTCGGCGCAGCAATGCCCGACGTCGTCAAGGCGACCGCGATCATCAACGGCGAAGTCATCACCCAGACCGACGTCGACCAGCGGCTGGCGTTGTTGGCAATCGCCAATGGCGGTAACATTCCCGCCGACCAGATCGATCGCCTTCGCCAGCAGGTGCTGCGCAATCTCATCGACGAAACCCTGCAGATCCAGGCCGCAAGGCAGGCCAAGATCGAAGTGTCCGATGCCGACGTCGAAAAAACGCTGGTCCGCGTTGCGGCCAATGTGAAGCAGACGCCGGAACAGATGGCGGCCTATCTTCAAGCGCGCGGTTCCTCGATCCGCTCGATCCGCCGCCAGATCCTCGGCGAAACATCGTGGCGGCGCCTGCAGAGCGCGAAGATCGAAAGCACCGTCAACGTGGCCGACGACGAAGTCAAAGCCGTCATCGCTCGCCTCGAAGCCGCAAAGGGCACCGAGGAATTTAGGGTCGGTGAAATCTTCCTCGCCGCAACATCCGCCAACCAGGCGCAAGTCATGGGCAACGCCAACCAGTTGCTCGAACAACTTCGGAAGGGTGGCTCATTCGCGGGTTACGCCCGGCAATTCTCCGAAGCCTCCACCCAAGCGGTCGGCGGCGATCTCGGCTGGGTTCGCCCCGAACAGCTTCCCGAACCGATTGCGGCAACGATTCGCCAGATGCGCCCCGGTCAGGTCTCGGCGCCGATTGCGCTTCCCGGCGGTGTGTCGATCATTGCTGTGCAGGACGTCCGCAAGGTGCTTACCTCCGACCCGCGCGACGCCGTTCTGACGCTCAAGCAGGTGTCGGTGACCTTCCCTAAGGGTACGACTCGTTCGCAGGCCGAACCGCTTGTCGCCCGCTTTGCCCAGGCCTCGCAGAATATCGGCGGTTGCGGCGGCGCGGAAAAATTGGCGTCGGAATTCAATGCAGAGGTCGTCGAGTCCGACAACGTCAAGATGCGCGAACTTCCGGCAGCGTTGCAGGAAATGATGATCCCCATGCAGGTGGGCCAGTCGACCCGCCCGTTCGGCAGTCTCGACGAAGGCGTTCGAGTCTTGGTCATGTGCGGCCGCGACGAAGTCGATGCCAATCTGCCGACCTACGATCAGGTCCTTGCGCAGATGAACGAGGAGCGCGTCAATCTTCGCGCTCGTCGCTATCTTCGCGACCTTCGCCGCGACGCGATCATCGACTTTCGTTAAGTCGAGCGGCTAAGGGCGGGTCATGGCTTCAGCCCTCACCCGCCCACTTGCCGTTTCGCTTGGCGATCCCGCCGGAATCGGCCCCGAAGTCGTCGCCAAATGCTGGGACGGGCACCGTTCCAGCGGCTTGCCCGCCTTTGTTGCAGTTGGCGATCCGCAATCGATTGCAAACGTGTGGGACGGCCCGATCGAATTGATCGACGATGTCGCCGACGCCGATGCGGCGTTCGACGTTGGCCTACCAATATTGCAAGTCTTGGCAGCCGCCCCTTCGCAGCCCGGCAGGCCCAATGGCGCGGGTGCCCATTGCTCACTCGACTCGCTCGAATTGGCAGTCGGGTTGGCGCGTTCGGGCATGGTCGATGCGGTGGTGACGGGACCAGTCAGCAAGCAGCAACTCTATGCCATCGGTTTCTCGCATCCCGGGCAAACCGAATTCGTCGCGGAACGGTGCGGTATCGACGGATCGAATGTCGCGATGATGCTCGCCGGACCGACGCTTCGCGTCGTTCCCGTCACGACCCATGTATCGTTGGCGCAGGCCGTCACGATGCTCACGCCCGAGCTGATTACTGCCCGCGGCCGCGCGACCCTGCGCGGGCTGCAGCGAAATTTCGGCATCGCCGAGCCTCGGCTGGCGGTGGCCGGGATCAACCCCCATGCAGGCGAGGGCGGCGCGCTCGGCCGCGAGGAAATCGACATCATCGAGCCCGCCGTCCACATGCTTCGCGAGGAAGGCTGGCAGGTGAGCGGTCCCCTGCCCCCGGACAGCATGTTTCATTCCTCGGCGCGATCGCGCTACGACGCGGCGCTCTGCATGTATCATGACCAGGCGTTGATCCCGCTCAAGGCGCTCCACTTTGACGAAGGCGTCAACATGACATTGGGCCTGCCGATCGTCCGCACATCGCCCGATCATGGGACTGCATTCGATATCGCCGGGCAGGACCGCGCCGATCCGCGCGCCATGATGGCGGCGATCCGCCTTGCTGCGACGTGCGCTGCGCAACGCCGCCGCGTTCGCCTGCCATGAGCGAGGTTGAACCGCTTCGCGCGGTTATCGCCCGCCATGGATTGAGCGCGAGCAAGGCGCTTGGCCAGAATTTCATCCTCGATCGCCAGTTGCTCGCCCGAATTGCGGCAGTGCCGGGAATCGCCGCCGGCGACACGGTTTACGAAGTCGGGCCTGGCCCGGGCGGCCTGACGCGCGCTTTACTGGATACGGGAGCGAGGGTCATCGCGGTGGAGCGCGACCGACGCTGCGTGGCGCCGCTTGGTGAACTCCATGACGAATTTGGCGACCGCTTTCGACTGATCGAGGGCGATGCGCTGGAGGTGGACGAGCGCGCCGAGGTCGGCGACGCGGCGCATATCGTGGCGAATCTCCCGTACAACGTCGGGACCGCATTGTTGCTGCGCTGGCTTAGCGGGGAAGAATGGCCGCCGTGGTGGCGCACACTGACTTTGATGTTCCAGCGCGAAGTCGCCGAACGGATCGTCGCGGCGCCGGATAGCGACCATTATGGGCGCCTTGCGGTGGCCGCTCAGTGGCGTGCTACGGCTAAGATCGCGATGCTGGTTCACAAATCGTCGTTCGTGCCGCCGCCGAAAGTGATGAGCGCAATCGTCCATCTGACCCCGGCCGATCAGCCCGAAGGCGTCAATCCGCTCGTAATCGAACGAGTGACGGCCGCCGCCTTCGGACAACGCCGCAAAATGCTTCGGCAAAGCCTGAAATCCGTGCATGGCGCACTTGAAATGCTTGATGCGCTGGGCATCGATCCGCAACGCCGCGCCGAAACGCTCGCCGTTGCCGATTTCGTCGCAATTGCGAAGGGTTTGAGCGGCTAGTTCTTCTTGACGTCGGTAGCGGGCTTGTTGGACGCCAAGGTCGGGCCGCGCTGGATCGACGCATTCAAGGCGACCGCTTCCGGACAGCCCGGTACACAAACCTTTTGCAGCTTGGTGAGGACGTCCTTGGCCCGTGCGGTGGCACCGGCCTCGACCATCGCCTCGCCCTGGACCTTGAGCGCTTCGCGATCAGTCGGCTCAAGCAAGAGCGCGCGATTGGTGAAGCGGATCGCCTGACCGTAAAGCTTCTGCCTGGCAGCAACCTTGGCCATCACGACGAAGGCCTTGCGGTTCTTCGGGTCGGCGACCAGCGCCGCTTCCAGTGCATCGTCGGCTTCCGTATACTTGCCAGCAGCAAGCAGGCCTTCGCCTTTTTGCACCAGCGAGACCGACTGCGGCCTGATCTGGTCGTCGGCGCGCTGTCCGGCGACCGGGACCGACATGGTCGATGCCGCAATACCAAGCATCAGGACAAAAGGCGTAACACGCATCATGGTCTCCAATCCGTTCGCCGGAAGGCTTATCACGCCCGTTCCAGCCTTGCGACGAAAAAGCCGTCGGTCCGGTCATGGGCCGGGGTCAACAACCGACCATGCCCGTCGCGGCGACCGAAATCGTCGAACGCATCCTGCACCGACCAAGATGAATGCCGCCCTAAGAAAGCGTCGACCTGCTGCGCGCCCTCTCGCGATACCAGCGAACAGACCGCGTAGACGAGCGCCCCGCCCGGCTTCATCAACGGCGCGGCAAGGTCGAGGACATGGGCCTGCAAGTCGGCAACCCGGTTGAGACGATCCGGAGTCAGGCGCCAACGCCCTTCGGGATTGCGCCGCCAGGTGCCCGATCCGCTGCATGGTGCGTCGACCAGGACGAGATCGCATTGTCCTTCCAGGACCGAGAGTTGGTCGGCTTCGCGTCCACCGTCGAGCAGCATCGTCTCGACCGCTGCACCCGCTTTTTGGGCGCGCGGTTCGAGGCGCGAGAGCCGCTGGCGGTTGGTGTCGCTGGCGATGATACGCGCTCTTGGTGCTGCGGCCGAAAGCGCGAGCGCCTTACCGCCCGCACCGGCGCAAAGGTCGAGAATGACCATA
Organism: Sphingomicrobium sp.; assembly: GCA_039934175.1. Lineage (GTDB taxonomy): Bacteria > Pseudomonadota > Alphaproteobacteria > Sphingomonadales > Sphingomonadaceae > Sphingomicrobium. Next base: position 1,522 of record JBDTMR010000002.1, on the reverse strand, counting down.
TCGCAATCGGGCCTGCCGGCGAGTGCGATCAGTTGGCTGCCTTCGTCCTGAACCTCCACCAGGCCATCGAGAAAGGCCGGATGGTCGTCGATCCGCCGGTCGGTCGAAAGGCGGAGACCCCACGGGCTGAGATCGGTCGCCTGCGAATCCTCGATCGCTTCGAGCATCGCGTCGCGCGTGGTCCGCGCGATGTTGGCGCGAAGGTCGATCGGTGCGCGTTCCAGCAAGGAGGGCCATTCGTTCTCATCCACCAAGGGTGAAAGCAAGGGCTGGATCCAGTCCGGAATGAAACTGGCCGGCAACGCCTTTTCGCTGGCCTCTTGCAACGCCGGGCCATGAGCCGAGCCCTCGAATAGGGCCGCCGCATCCTCGAGCCCGAGCAGCGCGATACGACCACTGCGCGGCGGTTCGGCGGTCCTGCGGATCGCGCGGAACACGAGGTTGCGGACGGCGCGGCGGTCTTTCGAGCCGGCATAGCGCCGAGTTTTGAAATAAGCGCTGACGATGGCATCAGCCGGCGGTCCGTCGTCGCGGGCCGAGGCGATGACGGCGTCGACGATTTCGATCGCCGCCTGGACACGTGCGGCGGGGGTCATGCTGGGCTCCTTCGGGCCGGCGCGATCGGCATTCGCGCTGCTCGCCGTAGCTTAGCGGGTCGGGTAATTGGGCGCTTCCCGGGTGATCGCGACGTCGTGAACATGACTTTCGCTCAGGCCTGCGTTGGTGATGCGGACGAACTTGGCGCGGCTCTGCAACTGTTCGATCGTCTCGCTGCCGGTATATCCCATCGCGGCCTTCACGCCGCCGACCAGTTGGTGGACAATATCGCGAACCGGACCCTTGTAGGGGACCTGTCCCTCGATCCCTTCGGGGACTAGCTTCAACTGGTCCTTGATGTCCTGCTGGAAATAACGGTCGGCCGAACCGCGCGCCATTGCGCCGACGCTGCCCATGCCGCGATACGCCTTGTAGGCGCGGCCCTGATACAGAAACGTCTCGCCCGGCGCTTCTTCGGTTCCGGCCAGAAGCGACCCGACCATGACCGTAGACGCGCCCGCGGCAAGCGCCTTTGCAATGTCGCCCGACGTGCGAACCCCGCCATCGGCAATCACCGGAACACCGCGTTCAGCGGCGGCCTTCGACGCCGCCATGATCGCGGAAAGTTGTGGCACACCGACGCCAGCGACGATCCGCGTGGTGCAAATCGATCCGGGGCCGATCCCGACCTTGATCGCGTCGGCCCCAGCCCCGGCAAGCGCGCGGGCCGCTTCGGCGGTCGCGACGTTGCCGGCGACGACTTGGACCGCGTTCGACAGTTTCTTGACCCGTTCGACCTGCAAACCGACGTCGCGGTTATGACCGTGCGCGGTGTCGATGACGATACAATCGCAACCTGCGTCGATCAGAGCCTCGGCACGTTCGAACCCGCTGTCGCCAACCGTCGACGCCGCCGCGACGCGAAGACGCCCCTGCTCGTCCTTGGTGGCATTGGGGCTGGCGACGGCCTTTTCGATATCCTTGA
>JBDTMR010000001.1:0-28027 GCA_039934175.1 Sphingomicrobium sp. | reverse complement strand
CTCTATGCGGTGCTCTACATCCTCCTCGGGCTGGAAGCGCTGTCGCTACTGATCGGTTCGGTGCTGCTCTTCGTCGCCTTGGCCGGGGTGATGTATGCCACCCGCAACATCGACTGGAGCAGCCAGAAAGCCACGTCCGCCTAGGGGCTAGTCGTGGGGAGCGGCGGCGGCTAAGTCGCTCCCACTTATGACCGATCCTCACACACCCCCCAAGCGCATCTTCCCGACCTCCAAGGTCGATGCCGCTTCCGCCAAGCATGTGCCCTCGAGCCCGCAAACCGAGAGCGAGGCCTATAAGCTCGCCTTCCAGGACAATGAATTCCTGCTGCGCGAGGATTTGCGCCCGGTCCGCTTCCAGCTCGAATTGCTCAAACCCGAATTGCTGCTCGACGAGGCCAATATCGCATCGACCTTCGTCTTCTACGGCTCGGCCCGGGTGCCGGAGCCCGTCAAGGCCGCCGAAGTCGCGGCGCGGGCCAAGACCGATTGGGAAAAGAAGGTCGCCGAGCGTCTTGTCGCCAAGGCCCCTTATTATGACGAGGCTCGCAAGCTCGCCCGGATCGCGAGCCGCTTTCCGATCGACGATGACGGCAAGCGCCATTTCGTCGTCACGTCGGGCGGCGGGCCAAGCTTCATGGAAGCGGCCAATCGCGGGGCGTCCGACGAAGGCAAGGAATCGATCGGCCTCAACATCGTCCTGCCGCACGAGCAGCTTCCCAACACATTCGTCACGCCGGATCTCAGTTTCCAGTTCCACTATTTTGCGCTTCGCAAGATGCACTTCCTGCTGCGCGCGCGCGCGGTGGCCGTCTTCCCGGGCGGGTTCGGCACGTTCGATGAGATGTTCGAATTGTTGACCCTGATCCAGACCGGCAAAGTGCGGCCGCTGCCGATCCTGCTGTTCGGCAGGGAATTCTGGAATCGCGTGGTCGATTTCGAGGCGCTGGCCGAAGAAGGCGTGATCAGCCCGCACGACCTCGACCTTATCACCTGGTGCGAAACCGCGGACGAGGCCTGGGCCGCCGTCTGCGAGCATTACGACGTCTGCTGACCCCAACGAAACGCGCCGCCCTCCCGAAGGAGAGCGGCGCAATGTTCGTCCGCCAGAGAACTGACGATTATTTCTTCACGGTGGGCTCGGTCCCCGTCATCTTCGAAGCACCTTCGCCACCGACATTCTTGGGACCACCTTCGACTGCCTGCTGCTCGTTGAGCACGGGCTGATCGCCGGCTTTTTGCGCGCCGTCACCGGCGGCTTCAGCGGCGGCCTTGTCGCCCTCGGCCGCGGGGGCTTCGGCCGGTGCCGCGGGGAGCGGCAGGTTGGTGCCGTTCGAATTGAGATAAGCAATGACGTTTGCGCGATCCTGCGGGTTGCCGAGACCGGCGAAGGTCATTTTCGTTCCCGGTGCGAATTTGCGCGGGGACGTCAGCCACTCGTCGAGCGACTTCCAGTCCCAAGCGCCGCCCTTGCTGGAAAGCGCATCGGAAAAGGCGAACCCACCGGCGCCCTTGCCGATCGCCTCGCCTAGGACTGCCCAAAGATTCGGACCCAGTCCATTGGGACCGCCCTGCGCGATGCTGTGGCATGCCGTGCACTTCTTGAAAACTTCGGCGCCCTTCGCGGCATCGGCCTGCGCCAGGTAGAATTCGACCGGCTTGGCAGCCTCGGCTGCACCGCCGCTCTCTTCGCCACCCGCGAGTTCCCAGCCAGCCTTTTCGGGCGCTTCGGTATGAAAGCGCTCCCCGGAGATGATCCAGCCGCCAAGGCCGACGATGCCAGCGAAAAGGACCCAGCCGGCGATGGTGTTGTTGCGGTCGTCCATGAAACCCCTGAGGCGATTGCCGAAAAGAAAAGGAAGATGTTGGCGTTGCCCTTTAAGGGGAGCCAAGGCGCCTTTCAAGCATCGCCGAGCCAATGATCGATCAGGCTTCGCGCAATTGCGAATCGAGGGGGTGGCAAGAAGGCCGGATCGGGGCCCTCGGCGATGGCGTTCGCGACCTCGTCCCGGGTAAACCAGCGGGCATCGTCGAGTTCGGTCGTGTCGATCGTCAGCCGGTCATCCAGCGCCCGCGAGGTGCATCCGATCATCAGCGACGACGGGAACGGCCAGGGCTGGCTTGCGACATAGTGGACATCGGCAATCGCGATCCCGGCTTCCTCGTGCATTTCGCGCGCAACGGCGGCTTCGATGGTTTCGCCAACCTCGACGAAGCCGGCCAATGCCGAATAGCGCCCCGACGGATACGCGGGCTGGCGACCGAGCAGCAATCGTCCGTCATGCTCGGCAAGCATGATCACGACCGGATCGACGCGCGGAAAATGGTCGCCGCCGCACGAATCGCAATGCCGCGACCAGCCGCCACGATCGACCCGGCTGACCTCGCCGCAGACCGAGCAGAAGCCGTGGCGGCGGTGCCAATTGGCGAGGCTCAGCGCAGCTGCAAACAGCGCCCCGTCGCACTCGTCGAGCAGTCCGAGCAAGCCAAAATGAGCGCGGCCGTCGACGGTGGCCGATCCGTTGGGAAGCAGGCTGAAGCAGGGCCGCCGTTCCTCGTCGAAACCAAGGAACAGCGGTTCGTCGCCCTGCGCCGCCTGCCAGCGAACCCGCCCGCGATCGTCTAGCGCCGGTGCGCCATCGCCCCACATCAGCGCGCGTGCATCGCCGCGCTGGCGCAGTGCGGCAATCTGTTCGGGGTCGGATCGGACGAGATCGGCGCGGTCGAGTCCGGCGCCGGAAAAAAAGGTCTTCATGAACGCTCCTTGGCACGAACCTGCGCAACGGCCTTCGCAAAAAGCGTCGGCAGGCCTGCCTGCCCGATCCGGTCGAGATCGTGCCACCAGCCTTCGTCATTGGGGCTGCCCGAAGCGCGGACGACATGAAGGTCGAGCGTGAAATGGGTGAAGCCGTGGCTAACCGTCGTCAGCGCTTCCACAGGCGGCGGTGAATCGCCCGCCCAATCGTCACCCGGCAGCGCCGCCATTCCGCCAAGCATTCCCTTGTCCGGCCGCCGAACGAGGAACAGCGCGTCGTCCTGCTGATACCAAAACGCAATGCCATGGCGATGCGGGCGATCTTTCTTCATCTTCGGCGCGGGATAAGCTTCGGGACGCCCGCGCAAATAGCCGGTGCAGTCCGCGCGCAATGGGCAGGCCGGGCAATCGGGGTTTTTTGGACGGCAAAGCGTTGCGCCCAAGTCCATCAGTGCTTGCGCAAAGTCGCCGGCCTGACCCGCCGGGGTCAGCGCAATCGCTGCAGCACGGACGGCGGCTTTATCCGTCAGACCCTTAAGTCGCGCCACGACGCGCTCGACGTTGGTATCGATCGGCGTCGAATCGCGTCCGAAGGCGATCGCCGCGATCGCCGCCGCCGTATAATCGCCGACACCGGGCAAGGTTCGCAGTTCGGTCTCACTGGTTGGAAAACTTTCGCGCGCCACCACCGTGCGGGCGCAGGCAATCAGATTGCGGGCGCGGGCATAATAGCCGAGCCCGGCCCATTCGCCGAGAATCTCCTCGTCCGCCGCCGCCGCAAGCGCCTCGACTGTCGGCCAGCGTTCGACGAACCGTGTGAATCGCGGCGTCACCGTGGACACCGTCGTTTGCTGCAACATGACTTCGCTCAACCAGACCTTGTATGGATCCATTGGCGCTTGGCCCGGCGGGCTGCGCCACGGCAGCGTTCGCGCGTTCGCGCGATAATGGTCGAGCAATATGCGGACGGCGGCACTGGCGGGCATGGCATCGCTATGGCATGACGATTCGCAATGGCGAAGACCCGCAAAGAGAAAGAAGACGCCCCGCGTCAACGGCGCGCCCGCCCGGCGGGTGAGTTGGTCGGCGCGATCGGAGGCGTCGCGTTCAAGCGCTTCGGCTTCGTTCAAGGCGCGGTAGTCAGCCGCTGGAAGGAAATCGTCGGCGATCGCTATGCGGCCGTGTCGGTTCCCGAATCGATCCGTTTCCAAAGCGGCAAGAGGTCCGACGGGATGCTGACTTTGCTGGTCGAAGGTGCCCATGCGCCGCTGATGCAGCATCTTGGCCCGATGATCATCGAACGGGTCAATCGGTTTTTCGGTTACGAGGCGATTTCAAGGATCGCGTTTCGCCAGGGCCGCATTCCTGCCAACGAACCCGCCGTACGCCGCCCGCAGCCGGTAGCGGTACCCGAGGAGCTAGGTGAGGGGCTTCGCGCCATTGCCGACCCCGAACTTCGCACTGTCCTCGAATCCCTGGCTGGTCATGTCGCCCGAACGTCGGGCCCGCCGGTCGTGGAGCCGATTGAAACCAAACCCATCCCCATCATCCGGAGCATCAAGTGACACGCAAATTCTCGATCCTCGCTCTTTCCGCCGCCGCGCTCGCGCTCGCTTCGTGCGGCGACAAGAAGGCCGCCGATGCCAACAAGGTCGCAAGCGGCCCGATCACCCCGATCGCTGCACCCAATGGTGGCGACTGGAGCGAAACTGTCTCCCAGACCGCGGAGGGTGGGTTCGTCATGGGCAATCCCGAAGCGCCGGTGAAACTGGTAGAATTCGGATCGCTGACCTGCTCGCATTGCCGCGAGTTCGACGAAGCGGCGATGACTCCGTTGGTCGACACTTATGTCAAAAGCGGTCAGGTCAGCTTCGAATTTCGCAACTTTGTTCGTGACGGACTTGATCTCACCGCGTCGGTGATTGCACGGTGCGGCGGCCCGTCGAGCTTCTTCGGCCTGACCCGACAGATCTATGCCGAGCAGCCCAAAATCTTCGAACAGATGCAAAAGGCGGACCCCGCGCAATTGCAGGCGCTCGACACTCTGCCGCCCGCCCAAAAACTGCCGCGTTTCGCGGAACTCGCCGGACTGAAACAATTTGCGGCACAACGCGGGATTCCGGCCGCCAAGGCGGACCAGTGCCTCAGCAATCAGGCCGAAGTCGACAAGCTTGTCCAGATGCAAAGCGATACCGCAGCAGCCTATCAATTCCCCGGCACGCCGAGCTTCCTGATCAACGGCGATCTGGTGGAAATCGAAAATGGGACGCCGGTCTGGACCCAGATCGAAGCCAAGCTGCGCGCCGCAATCCGCGGCTAGGGAGTAACCGGGGGCTCGATCGACTTGCGCATTCGCCGTCTGAAGCTTGGAGGATTCAAGAGTTTCGTCGAATCGGCGGAGCTCCGGATCGAGCCCGGCCTCACCGGCGTGGTCGGCCCCAATGGCTGTGGCAAGTCGAACCTGCTGGAGGCAATTCGCTGGGTGATGGGCGAGGCCAGCGCGAAGTCGCTGCGCGGTTCGGGCATGGAAGACGTCATCTTCGCCGGGACCGCGACGCGCCCCGCCCGCGATTTCGCTGAAGTCTCCCTGCTGATTGAGCGCAATGCCGACGAGGTTGCCGAAGGGCAGCCTGCCGGCGAAAGCGAAATCACCCGCCGGATCGAGCGCGGGGCGGGATCGGCTTATCGCCTCAATGGCCGCGACGTTCGCCAGAAAGATGTCGCTTTGCTGTTCGCCGATGCCGCGACCGGCGCGCATTCGCCGGCGCTGGTCAGCCAGGGTCGGATCGGGGCGGTCATCGCCGCCAAGCCGGTCGAGCGTCGCCAGATGCTGGAAGAAGCAGCCGGGATTTCCGGGCTCCACGCCAGGCGCAAGGATGCCGAGCAGAAGTTGCGCGCCGCAGAGGCGAATATTGTTCGGCTCGACGAATTGCTCGGCGACCAGGAAGCGCGGGTTGCGGCGCTGCGTCGGCAGGCGCGCGCAGCCGAGCGGTACAAGGCGCTAACCGACAAGATCCGGGCTGCCGAGGCGCGGGTATTGTTTGCCCGCTGGCGCGACGCCGATCTTGCCGCCCAGACCGCCGTCACTCAGGCGCGCGAGGCCGCCGAGGCGGTGTCGATGATCCAGGCGAAGATGGTCGAGGCGCAGGACCGGCAGGAGGATGCCGCCCGGCTCGCCATCGCCCGCCGCACCGCGCTGGAGGAGCAGCGCGATCGCGGTCGGTCGCTCTCCCATGATCTTGCCGCTGCCCGCGCGCGTCGCGACACGGTGGCGCGGCGTCTGCAGGAACTTGAACGTCTGGCCGCTTCGCTGACCACCGATACCGACCGCGAGCAGGCGCTTCGGGCTGACGCCGACAAGGCGGTGACTGCGCTCGAAGCCGAACGGCAGGAGATTGCAGAACGACTGTCCGACGGCGCTGCGCAGGCCGAAAAACTCGCCGCCGGACTGAACGATGCCGAAGCCGAATCGCGCGCTGCCGAAGCCGAACTGGCCGGGCTGATGGCGCGCGAAGCGGCGATGGCGGCGGAGCGCCGCGTCGCGCTTGCCGCACTCGATGCCGCCCGCAACCAGGCCGAACGATCCGCCATCGAGGCGCGTCGGATCGATGAGCAAGTGGCGGCGCTCGGCAGTGGTGAGGATCATCGGGCGTCTTGCGCGGCGGGCAAGAAGGAAGCCGCCGAGGCCGCGTCTGCGCTTGCCGCTGCGGAACGGGCACTGGCCAAGGCCGACATCGATCGCGCCAACGCCGCCGAGGATCGCGATTCGGCCGAATCGACGCTCGCTGCGGCTCGCGCCGAACTCGCCGCTGCCACATCGGAACGCAATGCGCTGGCCAATGCCTTGGAGCAGGGCGGGAGTCGTAGCCTGTCGGTGCGCGCCGAGCCCGGATATGAGCACGCGCTGGCCGCAGCGCTGGGCGACGACCTGGAAGCCACGCTAGGCAGTGATGGCCCGCGCCGCTGGACCGGGGCGCCATCGAGCAAGGAAGATCCCGCCTTGCCGTCTGGGTCGACGATGCTGGCGGACGTCGTGGAAGCGCCGAATGAACTGACCCGCCGCCTTCGTCAGATTGCGGTTGTCGAGAGTGACGACGGGCAAATTCTCGCCGTTGGTCAGCGACTTGTCACGAAAGAAGGAGTTCTACGTCGTTGGGATGGCTTCGTCGCGATGGGTGGCGGTGCTGCGACGGCAGAGCGTCTCGTCCGTGGGAACCGCCTCGCCGCAATCGATGCAGGGATGCCCGCCCTGGTTGCCGTGGTCTCTGAGGCGACCGAAAAGCGCGATCGCGCTGCTGCTGCCGTCGAAGCACACCGCCAGTCAGCCGAGAGCGCACGTCAGGCAGCCGCAGCGGCCGAGCGGAACGCGCGCGAGGCCGCCCGTGCGATCGACAGCGCGGCCTCCGCCATCGAGCGATTGTCGGCGCAGCGTGCCAGCCTGCTGGAGCGACGCGCCGACCTCGAACCGTTGCTCGATGCCTCGCGCCAGTCGGTGGCAGGCGCGCAGGAGGCGCTCGACGGCCTACCCGATCCCACCATATTGGCAGAGCAAATCGACACGGCGCGGACGACGGCGCGTACAGCGGGAGAAAAGGTTGCCAACTGCCGCGCCGCCGCCGCAACACGGGGGCGCGAACTTGCTGCCGATCGTGAGCGCGATGCCGGGGCCGAGCGCGAGCAGGATGCGTGGCGCGAGCGCGGGAAGGCTGCGGCCCAACGCTTGATCGACGCTGCGGAACGCGCCGAGGCTATTGCGCAGGAGCGCGCGACCCTGGTCGACGAGCCGCAATTGCTCGACACCCGAATCGCCGAGCTCGAGCGCGACCATGCGAACAGCGATCAGGCGATTGCGAAGGCGCAGGCGGCAACCAACGAAACCGATGAGGTGCTCGCCACGCTGCAGCGGGCGATGGCGGAGGCTGGCGAGGCATTCGCCAAGGCGCGTGAGGCCCGCGCCGGCGCTGCTGCGCGGGCCGAGGCGCAGGAGGCGCGCCGCATCGAGCTGGCTCGGGAATGCGGCGAGAAATTCGAATGTCCGCCACCGCTGCTGCCCGGCAAGTTCGAGTTCGACGAAAATGCGCTCGCTCCGTCGGAGCAGGAGCGCGATACGTTCGAGCGCTTGTCAGCGGAGCGCGAGCGGATCGGCCCGGTCAATCTGGTTGCCGAAAGCGAGCTTGCCGAGCTGGAGGAGAATCGCGCGCTGGGCGCGGCGGAGCGGGATGAGCTACAGGAGGCGATCAACCGCCTGCGCGGGTCGATCGGGAATCTCAATCGCGAAGGAAGGATCCGCCTGCTCGATGCGTTTGAAAAGGTTGACGGTCACTTTCGAAGCCTGTTCACGACCTTGTTCAATGGTGGTCAGGCCCATCTCGAACTGGTCGAAAGCGACGATCCGCTGGAAGCGGGTCTCGAAATCATGGCCCAGCCGCCCGGGAAAAGGTTGACCGCGCTTACATTGCTTTCAGGCGGGGAGCAGGCGCTGACCGCCGTCGCGCTGATTTTTGCCTTGTTTCTGACCAACCCGGCACCGATTTGCGTCCTCGACGAAGTCGACGCGCCGCTTGACGACGCCAATGTCGATCGCTTCTGCGATTTGCTGGACCGCATGACGGCCCAAACCGATACACGCTACCTCATCGTTACGCACAATGCAGTGACGATGGCGCGAATGCACCGGCTTTACGGGGTCACCATGATCGAGAAAGGGGTCAGCCGTCTCGTGTCCGTCGATCTCGGCGGCGCAGAGGAACTGTTAGCAGCAGAATGAGATTCATTCGCAATTAGTAGTTGAGAATGAGTATCAATAACGTTATCCCGCGCTCCACTGAGCATAGGGGTTCCAATGATTTTCTCACTTTTCGCGGCGACCGGTGCTGCCGTCGGCAACGTCCCAATCGTGGCGACGACAGCGACCGCTGCCGTCGACTATGCACCGGACGAAGAACCGATCATCATCGAAGGTGAACGGTCGAGCTACGGCGCCGGAAAGATTACCAGCGCAACCAAGACCGCGACGGATGTACAGGACATCCCGCAAGCCTTGACGATTGTGACCAAGGCGCAGATTGACGACCAGCAATTGCGTTCGATTGGTGACCTGCTCACCTTCGTTCCCGGCGCTTCGCCGGCAACCGGCGAATCGAACCGCGACCAATTCACCCTGCGCGGCAACAACAGCACTGCCGACCTGTTCATCGATGGCCTGCGCGACGACGTCCAATATTTCCGCGACTTCTACAATGTCTCGCGGGTCGAGGTGCTCAAAGGCCCCAATGCCATGATCTTCGGACGCGGCGGCGGCGGCGGAATCATCAATCGCGTCACCAAACGCACCGGATTTCAGCCCCGCTACGCAGGCGACCTCAGCGTCGACAGCTTCGGCGGATTCCGCACAACGCTCGATCTCGATCACCCGTTGGGCAGCGACGTCGGCCTTCGCGTCAATGCGCTTTACGAGGACGGCGACAGCTTCCGCCGCGGCGTCGACCTCAAGCGTTACGGGATCAACCCGTCGCTCGGCATCGGCATCGGCCACGAATCGCGGATCGACCTGTCTTACGAATATTTTCATGACCGCCGCACCACCGACCGCGGCGTGCCATCGCTTACCGACCCGACCGAGATCGACCATCCGTTGCGCGGATTCGATCGCACGTTCTTCGGCGATTCCGACGACAGCAATGCCAATGTCGACGTGCATCGGTTCAGTGCCGCGTTCGACCATCGAATCAGCGATCGACTGACTCTTCGCCACCGCACGATCTATGGAATTTACGACAAATTCTATCAGAACATCTACCCGTCGAACCTCGACGAGGCGACCCGCGAGGTCGTGCTGGGCGCCTACAACAGCACCAACGACCGGCGCAGCCTGCTGAGCCAGACCGACCTAATCTGGGAAGGAGCCATCGGCGGCGTCGAGCAGACGCTGCTGGCCGGTGTCGAACTGGGCCGGCAATGGTCGCGCAATCGCCGACTGTCCGGAACGATCCTTGGCGGCAATCGCGTGCCTTTGACCGCCCCGTCCGTCGACGTTGACGTGATTTTCGCCGCGGAGGCGAGCGACGCCAACAATCGCACGCGTGCATCGGTCGCGGCCGTCTACGTTCAAGACCAGATCCGCTTCGCACCATGGATCGAGCTGGTCGCCGGTCTCCGCTTCGACCGTTTCTCGCTTCATGTCGCCGACTTCCGCGTCGGCGGCGGCACGTTCGAGCGTACCGACAACCTGGTTTCGCCGCGCCTTGGCCTCGTCCTCAAGCCAACCGAGCGTCTGTCGATCTACACCAGCTACAGCCGGTCCTACCTGCCCCAATCGGGCGATCAATTCAGCTCGCTCGATGCCAGTCGCCAGGAACTGAAGCCCGAACGCTTCGACAATATCGAAGTCGGCGCCAAATGGACCCCGGTCGATGGACTGCTGGCAACAGCGGCGATCTACCAGCTCGATCGCACCAACACGCGCGCCAGCGATCCGCTCAATCCGGGCCTCACCGTCCTGACAGGTGCCCAGCGCAGCCGCGGGATCGAGCTTGGTCTCGAACGATCGATCACCGCGCGCCTGCAGATCTCGGCAGGCTATGCCTGGCAACAGGCCGAGATCACCCGCGACACCAGTTCCGCCGCCAAGGGCACCAACGTGCCGCTGGTCCCACGTCACAGCGCATCATTGTGGAGCAAGTATCAGGCGACGCCCAACCTGGGCTTGGGTCTCGGCATCATCGCGCGCTCGAAAAGTGATGCCTCACTCACCAACCAGGTGAAGCTACCCGGCTATTCCCGCGTCGACGCCGCAATCTTCTTTCGGATCGCCAAGGGCGTCGAGGCGCAGGTCAATGTCGAAAACCTGTTCGGCGCCGACTATTTCCCGGCCGCCCACAATGACAATAATATCGCCCCGGGTGCGCCGCGAAACGCCAAGCTCATGCTGCGCGTCGGCTTGTGATCGATTAGGCCGCGAGCGCTGCCGCGCGCTCGCGGATCCGTCGCAAATCCTCGACGAACCGGCGCCGTTCAATCGTCCGTGCCTGTTCGTCGGGTAGGCGAAGCAGGAAGCTTGGGTGGACCGTGATCCACGCCTCGCCGCCATCAGGCAGATGATGCGCGACGCCGCGATTCCTGCCGATCGCCATGACCTTGCCGAACAGGCTGCGCGCTGCGGTCGCGCCCAATGCAACGGTCAGCGGGGGTCGGATCAGGTCGCGCTCTTGCGTCACCCACCAGCGGCATGCCTCGATCTCGATTGCATTGGGTGACTGGTGGATCCGTCGTTTGCCGCGAAGGGTGAATTTGAAATGCTTGACCGCATTGGTGACGTAGGTTTCGGCGCGGTCGATCCCGACTTCCTCCAACGCCCGATCGAAGATTTCGCCAGCCGGACCGACGAACGGGCGCCCGGCGAGATCTTCCTGATCCCCGGGCTGCTCGCCGACGAACAGGATTCGCGGGTCGAGCGGCCCTTCGCCGAAAACAGTCTGCGTCGCATCGCAATGCAACGCGCACCGCGTGCAGACCTCGGCCTCGGCCTTTAGAGCCGCCCAGGAAGCCTCTACATTCCCTGGTCGTGCGGCAAACGGCACTTTTGGCTCGAAAGGAGTGGTCACCTGCGCGCGGCTGGTTTCGATCATCGCCGCCTCGCGCGCTTGTGCGCCGGCGAGTAGCGGCGCGATCAAGGCCGTCTCCGGCATATTCGCCCAATATTTCTTCGGCATCTCTTTCAGCATCGCCTTCACCTTGACCCGGGCCGGGTTGAAGATGCTGGCGTAATAGGTCTTCCACGTCTCCTCGATCGGGTCGCCGTCCGGTGCATCCGCCCGGGTTGCGCCGGGCCCCTCGCGCAATGTCTCGCCGTCCCAATGAATGCTGACGTCCGGCGTCAGGATCGACCAGCGCATATTGGCGAAGCGCCGGACGAAGAAGCCCGCTTCGCGTCGGGCGATATGATGATCGGGCTCGAAAAATGCGACGAACCGGATCGTCCCGTCGGGCTCGGTGACTTCGCGGAAGCGGACGAAGGCGTGCATCTTGTGCGCATCGCGCCGCACTTCCTTGACCATTTTCTCGACCCGGTCGACCAGCGGGTCCGCACCATCTTCCAATGCTCTCTTGTTGGAGCGAATCTTCAGGAGCAACGCGTAAAGGAGGGCGAAGCGTTCGGGATCGGAATGACAAATCGCGGCCTTGGCAAGGCCGACAAATTCGCGCGGAACCGCAAAGGTCGCGCCGACAGGCGCCGCAGCGGCGCCGGATGGCGCTCCGAACAAATCGCCATCCTCGCCCGCCACCTCCCAAATGATCGCATCGGAAGGGACGTCCGCCTCCGCCAGTCCACGCGCCGCATCGCGCCAGCCTTCGAAATCGTCGGGGGCCGACAACGACACGCGAAACGCGTCGATCATCGGCCCCTCGCGAAGCATTAGCCGATCTTGTCGTTGATCTTGGCGTCGCAATCCGCTTCCGCCCGCGCAATCTCTTCCGGCTTTTGCGCATCAAATTCCTTGCGGAGCGCAACCGCCTCCTTCTCGCCCAAATCCTTGAGCGCGTCGGGGAAGATCGTCTCTTCCTCTTCCTTCAGATGGCTCAAATATTCGTCCTTCAGCGTCTTGAACCGGGTCAGCCAGCCCGGCGACGCCATGTCCATCTCGGCCAGCTCCACGAACATCTCTTCAATCTCGTGATGGTCCTTGGCGGCATGCTGGGCGTAGGCACGCATTCCACTCTCCCCCATCAGCTTGTGATAGAGCGTCAATTCCTCGGTCGCAGCGTGGGCCGACGCATCGGTCTTGAACGTGTCGAACAGGGCGCGCCGATCCTCGCTGTCTCCCGTCGTTTCCAGAATCTGCGCGATCAGGTCCCGATGCTTGTCGTGATCCTGCTTCAGTCGCTCGAAAATCGTTTCAGCCATGACAGAAATTCTCCTTCGGACGATGCAACGGTTTAAGCGGCAAACAGGTCCAACTGGGTGGCACGCGGCGCGACGAGGCTGCGCAGGTCAGCGCGATCGGTCAGCAACGTGGGGCGCCAGTCCGCTGTGACGATGAAGGGGCGCACCTTGGCGACGCTGACGGTCAGACGGGCGACGTCGTCCAACGTGATCGCGCGCCATCGCCGCGATTTCAATATTCGCCCAACCGCCTTCGTTCCCAGGCCGGGGACGCGGAGCAGCTGCTCCTTCGATGCTCGATTGACGTCGACCGGAAAGCTTTCGCGAAACTTGAGCGCCCAGGCGAGTTTGGGATCGATGTCGAGCGGCAGCATCCCGCCTTCGGTCGCGGCGACCACTTCCTTGGGCTTGAAGCCGTAGAAGCGCATCAGCCAGTCAGACTGATAAAGCCGATGTTCGCGCATTAGAGGTGGTCGCTTCAAAGGCAACACGGCGCTTGCATCGGGGATCGGCGAGAAGGCCGAATAATACACCCGGCGCAACCGGAACCGGTCGTAGAGCTGGCTTGCGCGGACGACAATATCGCTGTCGTTCGCCGCATCCGCTCCGACGATCATCTGGGTCGACTGGCCGGCCGGCGCGAATTTCGGCGCGCTTTTGTATTTCTGCCGCGCATCCTTGCCGTCCTCGATGGCGCCTTTCATGCCCATCATCGCGCCCTCGATCCGCGCGCCATCCTTTTCCGGGGCAAGCGCTGCCAGGCCCTGCGCGGTCGGCAGTTCGACGTTGATCGACACCCGGTCGGCGTGAAGTCCCGCCAGCCGCACCAGTTCGGGATCAGCATCGGGTATCGTCTTGAGGTGGATGTAGCCGCGAAAATCATGGACTTCGCGAAGCTGGCGCGCGACTTCGACGAGTTGCTCCATCGTGTAATTGGACGACCGGATGATTCCCGATGAAAGGAACAGTCCCTCGATGTAATTGCGCTTGTAGAAAGCCAGCGTGAGGTGGACAACTTCCTCAACCGTGAAGCGCGCGCGACGCACGTTCGAACTCTTCCGATTGATGCAATAATGGCAGTCGAAAATGCAGCTGTTCGTCAGCAGGATTTTGAGCAGGCTGATGCAGCGTCCGTCCGGTGCATAGGCATGGCAGATGCCCATTCCTTCCGTCGACCCGACACCTGTGCCGCTCCGGCTGTCGCGTTTCGACGTCCCGGACGATGCGCAACTGGCGTCATATTTGGCGGCATCCGCCAGAATCGCCAACTTTTCGCGGGTACTCAACTGCGCCATATGTTCTTCTTACGTTCTCATCAAATGACTGTCGAGTCCCAACACCGACCCGTTACCCATTGGTCGAATTGAATTTGCGAAAGATTCTTCCCGTTCCTACCAATGCCGCCGAACAGGGGAGATGATCGATGAACGTTCGTATCGCATTGCTGGCGGCCTCCATGCTTGTCGCTTCGCCAGCTGTTGCAGGGCCGACGGAAGACTTCCGGGCGCTGCAGGACGAATTCTGGGCCGACTTGCTGAAGAGCGCGCCGACATTGGCGACATCGGTCGGGGTGACGACCTACGACCGCCAGCTTGACGACATCAGCCTTGCCGCGGCGGACCGACGCGCGGCGCAGGCGAAGGTCTTCCTTGCTCGGTTGAACTCAATCCCGATCGCGTCGCTGCCCGCTTCGGAAAAAACGAACTACGGAATCCTCAGGGTCGGCCTGGAAAACGCGATCGAGGGCAACAAGTTCGGCCAACGCCAGCTCTATTATTCGATTCTTGGAAGCTATCACGGCGGGATTGCCGGGATGGGCGAACAACAGCCGTTCCGCACCTATGCCGATTACGACAATTACCTGGCCCGGATCGGCTTCGTTCCGGCCCGGATGACCGAATACGGCGCGATTTCGGTCAAGGCGGCCAGGGAAGGTTTCGTCCAGCCGTGCATCACGATGGAAGGCTTCCCAGCGACCATTACCGGCGTGATCGCGTCCGACCCGACGAAATCGCGTTTTTACGCACCGTTCAGCCAGCCCAAGCCCGCTTCGGTCAGTGATGCCCAATGGGCTGACCTCACGGCCCGCGCCAAGGCGCTGATCGGTGACAAGATCAACCCGTCCTATTCGGCGTTCGCCGCGCTTTACGATCGCGATTTGAAGTCTCGTTGCAGCACGAGTGTTTCGATTGCCGATCAGCCCGGCGGGAAGGCTTATTATGCCTATCTGGTCCGTCAACACACGACGACGGACCTGACTCCAGACCAGATCCACCGCATCGGCATGGGTGAAGTGGCCCGAATCCGCGGCGAAATGGATGTAGTTGCACGAAAGGCCGGTTTTGCCTCCCGCGAAGCGATGATTGCCGACCTGCGCACCAACCCCAAATATTTTGCGAAGACGCCGGAGGAATTGATGGCGGCCTCCGCTCGGATGGCCAAGATCATCGACGGCAAGATGCCCGGCCTTTTCACCAAGCTGGCGCGGCTACCCTATGGCGTAAAGGAGATTCCCGCCGAGATCGCTCCTGGTTCGACCACGGCTTACTACCAGCCGGGCAGCCCGGAGGCGGGTGTCGCAGGGTTCTATTTCGTCAACACGACGAAGCTCGACCAACGGCCTCTGTGGGAAATCCCGGCGTTGACGGTGCACGAAGCTGTTCCTGGTCATCACATGCAGATTGCCACCCAGCAGGAACTCGACATGCCGGCATGGCGGCGTGCGACGGCATTCTTCACCGCTTTTGTCGAAGGCTGGGGCCTTTATTCCGAGCGGCTTGGGATCGAGATGGGAATTTACGATACGCCGGCAAAAGATATGGGGAGGCTCAGCTACGAAATGTGGCGTGCCTGCCGACTCGTCGTCGACACCGGCATTCATTCGAAGGGCTGGAGCAAGGCGCAGGCAGTCGCCTTCATGAAGGACAATACTGCGCTGACCGACGCCAATATCGACGCCGAGGTGAATCGCTACATCTCGAATCCGGGCCAAGCGTTGGCGTACAAGCTGGGCGAACTGAAAATCCGCGAATTGCGGGCCATGGCGGAAAAGCGGCTCGGCAAGAAATTCGACCTGCGCCGCTTCCACGACACCGTGATCGGACAAGGTGCCGTCCCGCTCGACGTCCTCGAAGCGCAGGTCAACGACTGGGTAAGGGCCGAAGCGACGCGCTGATCGGTCGACCGGTCGCCGCGTTAGCGACAGGAACGAAGGGACTGGCGCCGCGACTTATTGCCGCGGGGTCGTCTCGGCGCTCACTTGTTCGCCGCGCTCGCGGAAGCTTTCCTTGATCAGATTGTCGACGCAGCCGGTGAAGCCAGCCGGTCCGACTGGCGAACAGCTGTTGATGCCGGTCCGTCCGACGGTCTCGAAACTGCGCGCCCGGGCCGCCCACGACTGGCGCGATTGCAGCGATCCGCCTTGGCGCAGCTTTTCCGGGATCCGGTAACGTTCGGTCTCCGGCTTGCGCGCGCAGATGACGATCGCGTCATCGGTTGATCGCGGGCAGGGGTCGGTGCCGTAGACGATGATTTCGTTGACCTGCGAATTGGCATTCTGCGCGCTCGCTGCGGCGACGCCGATCAGTCCGCTTGCGACGAGGGTAGCGGCGCCAACGGCCAAAGAATATTTCGACATCACTCGATCCTTTCAATCACGATAGCGGACGAGCCGCCCGCGAAGTTCCTCAAATTCGTTTCGACAGTCCGATGGCAAGCCGGCAACCCGCGCGAATCGCCGCGGTGAGCACCGGATAGGCCGGGGCGTTGGTCGAGCCCATCTCGCGGGCCTTGTCGAGATGCTCGAGTTCTTCGGCGCGAAACTCGGCGATATCGGCCGCAAGCTCCGGCTCATCGGTCCCAAGCGCTTCCAACTGATCAGCATAATGTCGGTCGATTTCGGTCTCGACCGCATCGGTGCAGGCCATTGCCGCTTCTTCGGAAATCAGCGCGGTTGCCGCACCAAGGGCAAACCCGGCCACGTTCCAGAACGGCTGCAACGCCGTGGGGCGAATCCCGCGCTGCGCCAACAACTGGTCGAAGCGATCGAGGTGGCGCTGTTCCTGGCTCGCCATGCGGGCGATTTCATGCGCCGCCGGCGACTTGCCGCGCAGCACCGCCATTTGACCGGCATAGATTCGCGTCGCCCCATATTCACCCGCCTGATTGACGCGAATCATCGAATTTACGTCGACCTTTGGCTCGCCGGGCGTCCAACCGGTCATGTGGCTTTCCTCGTCAGAAGGACGGCGATCATCGCCGCGCTGCCCAGCGAAATGATTGCATTCCACCCGGCCATGCTGATCCCGGCGAGCGACCATTGCACCTGGTCGCAGCGAACCAGCGGCGCGCTCAGCACGTCATTCAGGTTCATCGGGCCGCCGGTCGCGCAACGCGTCAGGCCCTCCCACCAGCCGATTTCGACCCCAGCATGGAACACGCCAATCGCGCCCGATACGGCAATGGCCAGTGCGGCCAGTGCAGTGAGGCTGCGCGACGGCCGCGATCCCGCCGAATAGTAAAAGGCCCCGGCGGCGAGAATGATCGCCACCCCGTGCGGCCACCGCTGCCAGTAACACATCTCGCACGGATTCAATCCGCCGACATATTGGGACAGCAACGCCCCGCCCAGCAACGCGACCGGTGCGGCCAGCGCCAGCGCACGTGCGGTGGCCGCGGGAATGGTCGGTCGGCCCGGGTTAACGACGGCTTCGTTCATGCCTGCATCGAGTCCGGCGTCAGCGCGTCTTGGCAGGCGCCGATGGCGCACCGGCCGCACCCAGCCGCTTCAGTGTCTTGATCGCATAATCGAGCTGGAAGTCCTTGATGCCTTGCTTTTCTAGCTGTTCGGCGGTCGCGGTGAAGCGTGGATCGGGCGTCACATCCTTTTCCAGGACGTCATCCTTGACGCTTTCCTGGCTGACCAGGTGCCGACGAAGATCGGCTTCTCGAACGCGCGGTCGATCCTTGTAATCGGGGTCGCTGAGCTGCGGGACGACGATATCCGGATCGATCCCGCCGGCCTGCACCGACCGGCCCGACGGCGTATAGTAGCGCGCGATGGTCAGGCGCAGGGCCTTGTCCTTGCTGATCTCCGACACGCCCTGGACCGAGCCCTTGCCGAAGCTGCGTTCGCCCATCACGATGGCGCGTCGATGATCCTGCAGCGCACCGGCGACGATTTCGGCAGCCGAGGCGCTTCCGACGTCGACCAGCACGATGATCGGCAGGCCATGCGCCATATCGCCGGGCTTGGCGCTCCAGCTTTCGAAGTCACTCTTGTCGCGGCCACGTTCGGACACGATCTCGCCGCGCTCCAGGAAGGCGTCGCTGACCCGAACCGCTTCATTGAGCAAACCGCCGGGATTCGAACGCAGATCGACGACATAGCCCATCGGCTTGCCGCCGGTGGCCTTGTCGATCGCGGTCAATGCGCCTTCGACCGCAGCGCCGGTGTTGCCGCTGAAGGTGTTGATGTTGATGATCCCGATGCCGTCCTTGACCTCCCACTTGACCGGGCGAAGCTCGATCCGGGCGCGGACCAGCGCCACGTCGAACGGCTTGTCGCGGCCGGGGCGGACGATGGTGACGGTCGTCTTGCTGCCCGGCGCACCGCGCATCTTTTCGACCGCCTGGTCCAGCGTCAGGCCGTAGAGCAATTCCCCGTCGAGGTGGGTGATGTAATCGCCCGCCTTGATCCCGGCGTTGGCGGCTGGCGTATCCTCGGTCGGCGTGATCACCTTTACCGCGCCGTCTTCCATCGTAACCGACAGGCCAAGCCCGCCGTAATTACCATCGGTCGTCGTCCGCAGCGAGGTGTAGTCGCTACCTTCCATATAACTGGAATGCGGGTCGAGCGCGGCGAGCATGCCTTCGATCGCACCCTTGATCAGGACATGGTCGTCCACCGGGTCGACGTAAGACGCGCGGACCTGGTTGAACACGTCCATGAAGGTATCGAGTTCCTTCATCGTGTCCGCTTCCGACGCAGCGACGGTTGCCGTCGTCATCGGGATCAGCGTCAGCGCACCGACCACGGCGAGCGGGGGAAGAAACCTGGCGAATCTTTTCATCAATCGATTCCTCGTCCTTATTCGCGCATCCTAGCGATCCTGCGCCTGAATGGACAGTGACCGAACAGATATCATCGGTGCTGAAACGGGATGGCCGTCGTGGGTCAGCTCGACCCCGATTTCGCCCAATGCGCGACCCAAACCCTGTCCTTGCGCGACCGTGCTACCTTTGGCCAATCCGGTCTGGACACCGACTAGCATCGTCATCCAGCCGTGGCCGTGATCCAAAATGACGACACCGTCGCTGCGTCGGAACGGTCCGGCAAAGGCGATCGTGCCCGCTGCCGGCGCGACAATCTCGCTGCCCCGCTTCGTGGCAAGCCGGACGCCGCGCGACCGCACTCCATCGCGGTTCACCGATCCGACACCGTCGACCAACGGTGCCATGGCCGGCATTCGATAGGATAGGGCCGGATCGTTCAACCCTCCTTCACCCGGCACGGGCCGCTGCGGAAGCGCGCCAAGCGCGACCAGATCGGCGGCGCGGCGTCGCGCATCGCGTTCGGCGCGGGCGTCGCCCTCGATCAGCCCCGCCGAATCGCGGGCCATCACCATCCGGTCGCCCGCCTCGACCGATCGTCCGCCAAGGGTTTGCGCGGTGGCATCGGCCTCGGCTTCGAGGGCGGCAAATCTCTTCTGTCGATCGCCGAGCGCGATGCGGGCTTTCGTCAGCCTCGCCGACGACGCCCGGAGTCCCTCGACCATTTGGCGGCGCCGGGAAAGTTCGGCGCTCAGCCCGGCAGTCCGCGCACGAATGATCGGGAGGGTAGAATCAAGCAACATGCGGACCCGCACGACCTCGTCGAGCGAGCCGCTGTCGGCCAGCGACAGCAATGGCGGACGACGGCCCATGTTGATCAGCCCTGCGACCAGTGCGGCGGCGGGGGCTTGTTGGGAGGCGAGCCGCGCTTCGGCCGCAGCAACCGCTTGCCGGCGAGTGACAAGTTCGGCCTGGAACGCGCTGATCTCGGCTTCGGCGGCGATGATTCCGGCAGCGGCGGCTTGCCGCTCGGCAGAAATCCGTGATGCCTTGTCGCGCGCCTTGGCGGCTTCCCGCTCCAATCGTTCGACATCGGCGCGCGCGTCGCGCCATTCGGACCGCGCTTGTTCCAGTCGCTGTGCGCTGTCGCCTCGGCCCTGAGCGATCGCCGATCCCGCCAGCACTGACCCTGCCAGCAAAGCCGGTGCGCCAATAGCGATCAGGAGGAGGCGGGCGCTCATCGCGTCAGCCTTCGCGGTGATAGGGGTGGTTGGCAAGGATCGATGTCGCGCGAAACAATTGTTCGGCAAGCATCGCTCGGACCATCAGGTGCGGCCAGGTCGCTGGCCCGAACGAAAGCAACAAATCGGCGGTCCCGCGCTGAGCGGCGTCATGACCGTCGGCGGCGCCGATCAGGAAGCGCGCCTCGCGTCGCCCGGTATCGCGCCAGCCTTCCAGTTTTTTCGCAAATTCCATCGACGACATGGCCGTGCCGCGTTCGTCCAGCACGATCGTGACGGCGTTCGACATCGCGTTGGGCAACGTCCCGCCGCGATCGGGCAATTCGGTCAGCCTGGTCGGCCAGGCGATGCGTTTCAAATAGCGCTCGACCATCTCGGCCTCGCTCGACCGGCCGATCTTGCCGCGGGCGATGATATGAAGCTGCAACGCCCGTCAGGCGGGGCGGGCGGTTTTCTCGGCGTCTTCGTCGCCGAAGGCCCACATCCGCTCGAGGTTATAGAAAGTGCGCACTTCGGGCCGGAACAGGTGGATGATGACATCGTCGGCATCGATCAGCACCCAATCGGCGACCGGCAGGCCCTCGACTCGGGCGACCTTGCCGAAATCCTGCTTGATCTTGGCCGCCAGCTTGTTCGCCATCGAAGCGACCTGGCGCGACGAGCGGCCCGACGCGATCACCATGTGATCGGCGATCGACGACTTGCCGGCCAGCGGGATGGAAATGACTTCGACCGCCTGGTCGTCGTCGAGGGACTGCATCACCAACTTGTGAAGCGCCTCGATATCGGCGGGCTTCGCGGTGCGGGTCGGGACAGTACCTGGTGTCGGGTCGGCCAAGGTGGCTCCTATCTGTGGGCAGCCGACGAACCTTTTGCGGTCAGTCGGCGATACCAATGGGGATCTAGCGCGCGGGTAGCGGTTGCGGAGGTCGGGTCAGGCGGCAGGCGAAGGAATGTAATCGCCGGTGCACTCCACTCGGTCCAGCTACTTGCCTTGGCTGCGGGTCGGACAAACCACCGCAACCAGCCCATCGCGCGCGCCGCGCGGGCATCGTCATCATAGCCCGGGCGCGATAACACCGCAATCGGCACGCTTCGCGCCAGCATGCGCCAGTCCTTCCACTGATGAAATTGCGCCACAGTGTCCTCGCCCATCAACCAGATGAAGCGGTTCTGCTTGTACCTCTTGAGCAGGGCTGCGACCGTATCGACGGTGTAACGCGTGCCCGCCTCGGCCTCGAAAGCGCTGACCCGGATCGGCGCCCGCTTTGCCATTCGTCGCGCCGATTCGACCCGCGCTTCGTACGGCGCCATCCCGGCCTTTGGCTTGAGCGGGTTGCCCGGAGAGACCAGCCACCAGACTTCATCGAGCCCCAGCGCCTCGAGTGCGGCGAGGCTCATCTTACGATGGCCGCGGTGGGCGGGGTTGAAGCTCCCGCCGAGGAGCCCGATGCGCTTGGTCATTTCGCCTAGCTTGCTAGCATCCCCCCTTGGCCGACGCCATCGCCCGGCATATTGAGGGGGCGGGGGTGCAGGCATGGGTGAGATTGACAGCGTCGGAGGGCTGGTAACGGGCATGCTGGTCGGCCAGGCGGTCGAACCCGATATTGGCTTGATCGAAGGCGGCGGGCCCGGCGGCGCCTGCCTCAATTGCGGCGCCCCGCTCGACGGCCCTTATTGCCGCCAGTGCGGGCAAAAAAGCCGCATTCACCGCTCGATTCGGGCCTATTTCGGCGACCTTGCCGCCAATTTGTTCAATTTCGAGGGCAAGTTCTGGCGCACCCTGCCGATGCTGGTCTGGAAGCCCGGCGAATTGACCCGTCGCTATGTCGAGGGACAGCGGGCGAGTTTCATCTCACCAATTGCACTCTACCTGTTCAGCGTCTTCGCGATGTTCGCCGTCCTCAATTTCAACGGGATGCTCGAAAGCGACATCAACGGGTCGGTCAATACGAACATCGGCAAGGCCATTTCGACCGAAGAAAAGAAGATTGCGACGCTCGAAGACGATCGCGCCCGCCGACTGGAGCAGGAGAAGGACGTCGCGAACGTCGAACGCCAGTTGGCCGCCGAGCGCGAGGATCTCGCCCAGCTGAAGAAAATCAAGGCCGGACAAATTATCAAGGTCGACGGCAAGGATCGCGAGGAAATGCCGCCGTGGATTGCTGACCTCGTCGACAAGGCCCAGCGCGACCCCGACAAACTCGTCTTCAACATCCAGGACGCGGCATCGAAATACAGCTGGCTGCTGATTCCGATATCGGTCCCCTTCATGTGGCTGCTGTTCCCGCTACGCCGCCGCCATCACCTTTATGATCATGCCGTGTTCGTCACTTACTCGCTGTCATTCATGATGCTGCTGGTGTTTTTCGGCAGCCTGCTGTTCTGGGCGGGGTTGCCGGCCTTGGCCGGCATGCTGTTCCTCGTGCCGCCCTTCCACATGTATCGCCAGCTCAAAGGCGCGTATCAGCTCGGCCGATGGTCCGCGTTGCTGAGGACGACGGCGCTGGTGCTCTTTGCGTTTGTCGCCGTCACCTTTTTCGCCGTCGCGATTGTCGGGCTGGGTGCGATCAGCTGATCACACCCGACAGGGAAATTTCACCGCAAAAATCCGCATCATCGCTTCGGTCATGTCGATCCGGCGGCGATCCGCCTGCGGAATCGAACTCAGGCGCGTCATGAATTCATCCGAACCCATCGCCTGACGGCCGGGCGGCGCACAGAATCGGGTCGGGCGACCGGCCTTCTTGTCGGCGTCATAAAGCGCCTTCGACGACTGGCCTGCGGCCTGGCCTTCGCGCATCAGCGTCCTGATCTCGCCGGCCGAAAAGACCGCCATCGCGCCTTTGCCCTTCAGCTTGGTCGCGCGCTCATGGAATATCTCGGCATTCATCTTCTGCGCCGCCACGGGGGCAGCAACGGCCAGCGCGACCAATGAAACGACGGCAAGACGCATGAAAAACCCTCCCTTGTGGTGCGGAACAAGGAAGGGTTTTCAGATGAACGCGATTTGAACGGTCAGGCGCCAGCGGGCGCGGCTCCGCCGATGCCCTTTGGCGGACGCTTCGATTTGGGGATCGACGTGCCTGCGCTCGGCAGGACCGGCTTGGTCGATGCGCCGCGATCGATTGTTCCGCCGTCGATCACGATCTTGATCTCCGCGCCGCTCAACGTTTCATATTCCAGCAACGCTTGGGCCAGCGTTTCCAACTCGTCGGAATGATCCTTCAAAAGCTGGTGCGCGCGATGATAGCCCTGATCGACGATCCGGCGGATTTCCTTGTCGATCGTCTTGGCGGTTTCGTCCGACATGATCATCCGCTGAGACTGCGAATAGCCAAGGAACGTTTCGCCCTGCTGCTCCTCGTATTGCAGCGGGCCAAGCTCGTCGGACATGCCCCATTGGGTGACCATGTCACGGGCCAGTTTGGTCGCATATTGGATGTCGCTCGACGCGCCGGAACTGACCTTGTTGTACCCGAAAATCACCTCCTCGGCGACGCGTCCGCCCATCGCGACGGCCAAATTGGCGTGCATCTTGTCGCGGTGATAGCTGTAGCTGTCCCGTTCGGGCAGGCGCATCACCATGCCCAGCGCACGACCGCGAGGGATAATCGTCGCCTTGTGGATCGGGTCGCTGGCCTCTTCGTGAAGCGCGACGATGGCGTGACCGGCCTCGTGGTAGGCAGTCATCTTCTTTTCGTCCTCGGTCATCACCATCGACTTGCGTTCGCTGCCCATCAGGACCTTGTCCTTGGCTTCCTCGAACTCCTGCATGGCGACCAGTCGCTTGCCCTTCCGGGCGGCAAGCAGAGCGGCCTCGTTGACGAGGTTGGCGAGGTCGGCGCCAGAAAATCCGGGCGTTCCGCGCGCAATCACGCGCGGATCGACGTCCGGCGCCAACGGCACCTTCTTCATGTGAACGTGGAGAATCTGCTCGCGGCCCTCGATATCGGGGCGCGGAACGACGACCTGACGGTCGAAACGGCCCGGACGAAGCAGCGCCGGGTCAAGCACATCGGGGCGGTTGGTCGCGGCGATGATGATGATGCCTTCATTGGCCTCGAAGCCGTCCATCTCGACCAGCAACTGGTTGAGCGTCTGTTCGCGTTCATCATTGCCATTGCCAAGCCCGGCGCCGCGGTGGCGACCGACCGCGTCGATTTCATCGATGAAGACGATGCACGGCGCCGATTTCTTGGCTTGTTCGAACATGTCGCGGACCCGGCTTGCGCCGACGCCGACGAACATCTCGACAAAGTCGGAGCCGGAAATCGCGAAGAAGGGAACGCCTGCTTCACCCGCAATGGCGCGCGCCAGCAGAGTCTTGCCGGTGCCGGGGCTGCCGACCAGCAGTGCGCCCTTGGGGATCTTGCCGCCTAGCCGGGCGAACTTGCCCGGGTCCTTGAGATATTCGACGATCTCTTCAAGCTCTTCGCGGGCTTCGTCGATGCCGGCAACATCGGCAAAGGTCACCTTGCCCTGCTTTTCCGTCAGCATCTTGGCGCGGCTCTTGCCGAAGCCCATCGCGCCGCCGCCGGTATTTTTTTGCATCTGGCGCATGATGAAGATCGCGATCCCGATCATCAGGATGAACGGCAGGCTATTGTAGAGCAGCAGCATCCACAGGCTTGCGCCCTCTTCGCGCTTGACCTCGATCTGGACGCCCTTGCCGACCAGCAGCGGGGTGACCGCTGCATCGGCCGGTGCAAGCGTCGTGAACGTCTTGCCGTCGCCCAGCTTTCCGCTGATTGCCGAATCGCCATTGCTGGCGCGTGTCATGGTCACCGACCGAACATTTTGCTCATTCACCTGCGTGACGAATTCGCTGTAGCTGATCGTGCTCCCTACCGGTTCACGACTGCCGCCGATGGCCTGACCGACCAGCACCAACCCCATCAGGATTACGATCCAGATGAACAGTGACTTGGTCCACGGGTTGCCGGGCTTCTTTTCGTCCATGATGCTGCGCTCTCTCGGTTTCAGGCCGCCAAGATAAGCCTTCGTCCATTAATAACAATGGAATGAGCGCCGGTTGGTTCAGCGCTTTCGACGAGCGGGGGCGGGCGACAGGTGCCAGCGCGCACCGCCGACCAGTTTCAGGCCCGACAGGGTCGATTTGCGTCCATTCGCCAAGGACCGCATTGCCCGATCCAGTTCCGGTCCGCGGGGACGCGCCGCCCCCAACCGGTCGAAGGCGGCCAGCAAGAGCCGTCGCTGCAATTCGCGCGGCAAATCGCCCGCATCAAGCGCAATCCCGCTTCCGTCCTCGCCGATCCGCGCCTCGACAAGGTCGCGCATCGCCCATTCCAGGGCCTCGTCGGCTTCGGACAGCCACTGGGCCGAAAGCGCCAGCCGCTGAGTGTCCGCCCATTCGGATTGTTCGACCAGGCCGCGAAACCGGCTGCGGTCATGGCGCGGATCGCGATTGCTTGGGTCGTCGATCGCGGTCAGTCCGGCGTCGGCGATCACCGCGGCCAGGTCGCTCCGCCGCCAGTCGAGCAAAGGACGGACGAGTTGGACGCCCGGCTCGAGCACACGGTTGCGCCGGGTTGCTGACAGGCCCGACAGTCCGGCACCGCGCGCCAGGCGCATCAGCAACGTCTCGGCCTGGTCATCTGCATGGTGGGCGGTCGCAACCGCATCGAGCGATTGCTCGATCGCCCAGTCGCCAAGCGCACGGTAGCGGGCGCCGCGCGCCTGCGCCTGCAGGCTGGCGGCGCGGCTGACGCTGACCCGAACCGAATGATGGGTAATATCCAACTGGTCGCACAGGTCGGCGACGAACGCCGCTTCGGCGCGGCTTTCGGCACGCAGGCCATGATCGATGGTCGCGGCCTCGACCATTCCGGGCCGCGCGGCGGCGGTCAGTAGCAGCAGGGCCAGACTGTCGGGACCGCCCGACACCGCGACTCCAATCCGTTCGCTGCCGCCGACCAACGCATCGAGATCGGCGCGAAAGCGGTCGAGGATTTCGTCAGCGGGGATCAGGTGCGCGGTCACCCGCCACCCTTAGCAGGTCAGCCGCACTTTGCCTGCGATTTCGCCGCCGGAAGCAGGCGGGCGATTTCCGAACGCATCGTCGCCCCGTAGACGTTCTCAAGCTCCGAATAGGCTTTGCACGCCTGACTGGGTTGCCCGAGCTTTGCTGACGCCTGGCCCAGATAATAAAGGCTGTCGGCGGCGCGTTCGCCACGCGGATCGGCGCGGTAATTGGCAAGCAGCGCTTCGGCTGCGGCCCGATACTGACCCTTGTCGAGCAAGGCGCGACCGGCAAGGTTGTTCGCCCAGCTGACCCGGCGGTGGCCGGGGAACGACGATGCCATCGCCCGAAGCGCGGTGATCGCCTGATCATATTTCTTCTGCGTCCACAGCTGGTAGCCGACGTCATAGGCTTCCTCGCCCGCAGCGGCGAAATTCGAATCGCCGCGCGGCACCGGGCGAATCACCGGCGGCGGATCGTCGTTGGCGCGATTCTCATATTTCGGGCCGGGCCGAGGTGCAGGTCCGGCCGCGACATCATCGCGGTTGGCGGTCGACTGCGGATCGCTCTCGGTCGCCTCGACAGGTGGGGGGCGGCGCTCCGCCTCGGCCTTCAGGCGAAAAAGCTCTGCTTCCATCGTCGCCACCCGATTGCTGTTCTCTTCGCTGGTTCGAACGAGGTCGGCCATCTGCCGCTCGATCGAATCGAGCCGCGCGGTAACGTTGGTAAGATCGGACTGGGTGACCGCCGGGTCCAAAGTGTAGCCCGCAGTGTCGACCGGCTGCTTGCCATAAACCCGGCGCTGGACCTGGTTAACCTGCTTTTCGAGCCGCTCGATCCGCTCGTCGGGCGTCGGCTGGCGGCGCTGCGCGTTGGCCGGGGTGAGGGTGGTGGCCGCAACAGCGGCGGCAAGCAGGTACATCTTGAGGCGCATGGTCTTCCCTGATCTGGTCATTCGATTGCACGATCATCATCGCTCGCGCGGGCTTGCGCAGGGATGAATGTCATTCCTGTCCGGCAGGCTGGGCTGCGGGCTCGGTGCTTGGCGCGCTAGGTTGCACAGTCGGCGGAGCCGGTGGTGGGGTCCCGGCGGTGCGCCGCGTTGTGGGTGGAGGAGCTGCTCTCGGGGCAGTGGCGGCGGAATTCGTCGTCGTCGCCGCAGCCGGCGGTCGATTGAGATCAGCGGCCAGCAAGCTCACATCGGAGACGGCTTTGCCGGCCGGGCCGACGGCGGCGACCGGCGTGGTCCCGACGGTAATGGCCAGCGCTTCGGGTCGTCCGGTTGTCAGGACGGGTGCGACTGCCGTCACCGGCACTTCGAAGCGCTGACCCCGAACCATCTCGCCCTGAAACAGGATGGCGCCAGACTTTTCGTTGACCTGGACCCAGACGTTATCGCTAGCGGTGATCGCGACGGGCTGACCCACCGCCGGAACCATGCCTGCTTCGGTGCTTGTCGATTGCGCCGCTGCCGGCTCACTGGCCACCGCATCATCGGGCGCGTCGAGTTCGCGCGACTTGAGCCAACTGAACGCCGCGACCGCGATTAAAAGGGCGGCAAGCGCGGCGAAAATTACCCACTTCGGCATCGCCCGGCTCGGATCGGCAGGTTCGTAGACGTCGATCTGCGCCGCCGGCCGATCGGTGCCCAGTTCGCCGCGCAATTGCTCGGCAATCTCGGCACGGTCGAGGCCGACCGCCGCTGCATAATTTTTCGCGAAACCGACCGAATAGGTCGGTGCGGGAAGTTTCGAAAAGTCCCCGATCTCCAGATTTTCGAGGTGGCGAACCGGGATCCGCGTCGAGGTCGCGACTTCCTCGATCGTCATGCCCGCCGCTTCGCGCGCCTCGCGCAGCCGCGCACCGGCAGTTATCGGGGTCGCCTCTTCGATCGTCTCTGCGCCAACGTCTTCGACTTCGTCCATGTTACTCCCCCGAGCCGTTAAGCTCTTTCGCGGATGAATTTTCTTGTCGAGCCGCCGCTCCGCCCTGTCAACCGTCAGCCGAGCGCGATCTTCTGGCGCTTGGCCCAGTCGGCCAACAAGCGCCGCGTATCGCGTTTCGGCACCTCGATCAGCTTAGCGACCTTTTTCTCGGTCGCGGCAAGGTCCATCGAC